>NZ_JAVRCK010000035.1:0-55505 GCF_034530815.1 Nostoc sp. DedSLP03 | reverse complement strand
GAGGTGGATTAACGGAGTTCAGAGGTGGATTAACGGAGTTCAGAGGTGGATTAACAAGTCTCTAATCCCCCTCATCCCCCAATACGGTTCGGTTAGTATATTTGGCTCTCGGAGATCCCCCCAACCCCCCTTAAAAAAGGGGGCTTTTCCTCCTATTTACCCCCTTTTTAAGGGGGATCGCCGTAGGCAGGGGGATCTTAACCGAACCGTATTGCCTCATCCCCCTCATCCCCCACTCCCCACTCCCTGATGTTTTTCCAAAATCTTTTCGACTCTAGGTTTATAAATGAGATGAAATAAGGTTTCCATGTAGCGATCTCTAGCTTCGTTATTTTCGGGAGCAACAAAGTTCCAAAAACTAAACATTTTCGCAAGCAGTAGTAATTGATTGCTATGTAAATGCCAATTATATTTGTGATGAATTCGCTGACTCATCCATTCTGAAACTTCTTGCCAGTATTTAGCATGAGTATCGCATTGTTCAAGGAAGTCTAAAATTTTCGTTGCTGTTCCTTCTAAATCTGTAGGATTAACATTAAATTGGTTTTCTTTGTTCTCGATAATTTCTAAAGAACCGCCAAATTGAGTAGCAAAAGTTGGCAAGCCAGAAATCATCGCTTCCAAAATACTCCGACCGAAGGATTCAAAACGGGCAAAATGGACATAAATTCCTTGAGAATCTGCAACTACTCGGTAGGCTTCGCCGATGTCCCGGTTAGGAACACGCATCCCCACCCAGCGAATCTTGCCTTGGATTTGATATTGGTCGATAATGTCGTGGAGTTTTTGAATTTCTTCTGCTTCTTCTGGGTTGCTAGCTTCGTGTAAATGCAGTTTAGTAGTTAACAGAATCAGGTTACAACGCTCTTGTAACGCTTGACTTTTACCAAAACATTCAGCTAGACCAGTGAAATTTTTGATTGAATTGATGGTATCAAGGGCAAAGATTGGTCGATTATTGGGGCGTTCTAAATAACCAAGAATTTGTGCATCTTCGCGAGTAAAGAGTAAATCGTGGATTTGTGTGCCAAGTTTAGAATCTCGGTTTTCTTTTTGGCTGTAGGGAAAGAAAATATTTTCATTTACTCCCGGCGGCACGAAGTTAAATTTAGGACTAAACAAATCAATGCCATCAACTACATGATACAACTGCGGCATCGTAAACCACTTGTATGATTCGTATTGACCGATGGTATCAGGCGTACCGACAATTTCTTGATAGGACGATGTGATAATAAAGTCAGCTGCATTCATGCTAATCAAATCGGCGGTAAATTGTGCCGAAAAATGATATTTATCTTCTAAATCTTGCCAATATAAATTGCTAAATAGATGTTTAGGTTTTTCTAAAGAATGGGCAATGTTACATTGGGTGACTTTCATTCGGCGAGATAGCAGAAAGGCTACTAAATTACCGTCGCTGTAATTGCCAACAACTAGATTAGGCTTGCCTTGAAAATGAGCTAGTAATTCTCTTTCTGCATCTACAGCAAATTGCTCTAAATAAGGCCAAATATCGAATTTAGAAATCCAATTATTCGTAATCTCTGGATTGAATTCACCAAAAGGAACGCGCAATATCCAAGCATTTTCAGTATCTTGGACTTTTTCTAAAGGCAGGTTACAAAATGTGCCTTCACAGTTAGGAATTAATCGAGTCAAAATAATCACATGGGGTTTAATGCCTAGCTGGTCGAGTCCAGCGAGTTTGATTTGTTCGCGTAGTTCGTTTTCTAGGCTGCGAGCTTGTTCGAGGACGTAGATAACTTGACCGAGTGTTTCATCTCTTCCCAAAACATCCTCCTGTCCAACCCAGCCGTGGACAGAAACGAGGACGACGCGAAAGATGGCGGGGACGCGGGCCACAAAAGCTTCTAAAATGGCGGGTTCTGGGGAGTAAATGAGTCGGTCGAGAAGTTCTAAAGTTTCAGAAACTCGCGCCGCAGTGTTACCCCAACCCGGCTCAAAGCCGAGTTCTTGGAGATCGAAGCGGAATTTTTCATAAGGTTCATCAGGCGATCGCTCGCTCAGGAATTTCAGCGCTAGCTTAATTTGTTTGGCTAACTGAATACCGGAGTCAATGCGATCGCTTAACAACAGACGAATACCATTGCATTGCAGCCTATGTAATGCTTTAAATAACATTTCTACCCAATATTCAGAGTCAGTCAACAATTGATTGCACAGGTAACGGTTGAGGAAGGCTAAACCTCGACCAATATTTCTCGCATCGTCAATTTTTGGAGAACTCTCATAGAAGGGGTGGAGGTCGATTTCGAGGATATGGGGTTGGTAACGGTTGACTAAACGATCTCTCACATCTAACAGCGCTTGAGGTGTCATCTGCTCGAACCTGCTATCGGCTGTCAGTTGCCAAACTTCTTGATTCGCAATCCTCGGTCGAATCACGAACCAAGTTCTTTCCTCTTCGAGAATGATTTCGTGAGTATATTGTATTAGTTTGCCAACAGAAGAAGAGTGATAAAAATAGGCTGGCTTTTGGGATCGATCGCAGTAATCACCAAAAGCTTGCAAAATTTCATTTCTTAGGAAGTAATGCTTACCTGAAACACTCAACGCATAAATCAACTGATGTAGAGCAGTTTTTTCATCACCGTTGGAGAGAGCTTGAACTAGTTCATACATGATGACGAATTCCAGAAATTTAGCTAGGTGATAACCTCATTTTTCTTTCCAGTTTTCGGTTTGCTGAGGTATATTCCCCAAACAATCGTAAATTACTATAAAAATCTTTGCGTCTAGCTCTGGGATGAAAGGCTGTGAGAACTTCAAATCTATGGAATGAGCAAGTAGAGGAAGGTAGCAAGGGAAAATTATTGAACTAAGTACTAAAAAAATTGAAGCGATCGCTACTAAGCTTGAAATATAATTATTTTGACTTTTGGCTTTTGACTTTTGGCTTTTGACTTCCACCTTGCGGTACTATTACAGTTCGGCGTAAATTAGCTACCCATTTGAAATGTCTAAAACCTTTAGACAATGGGAATTACGAACTTGTACTGAGCGTAGCCGTTGGCGCAGCCTCTCGTAGAGAAGTATTACGAATTAAGCGAAGCGTTACTAGTCTTATATCAAGCCTATATTAATAACTTTTTGTAGGGCTTTTTCAAAGCCTATACCCTGTTTAAGAGCGATATACAAAAATACTATTGCAGCTGAACGAATTGAATTATCACAATGTATCAGACTCGGTTTAGGTAGTTCAGTGATGAGTTCATATATCTGGAGCATACATTGATGATTAATATCTTCAGATTTAGTTGGAAAATTAACATAATACAATCCCAAAAGCTCAGTTTTTTCCTGTTCATGAGCCAGCAAACCTGTTTCGTCAGCCACACGTAAGTTCAGTAAAGACTTATAACCCCGATCGGCTATTTGTTGTAGCTGATCTAGTGTAATTTGCCCTGCGATCGCTAACTCATGATTAATTTCCCTAATAATGTTCATCAGCTGGATTAACTCCATTTTGCCGACTTGCCTTAGCTTTAACCCTAGCAAAGAAATTTGAGGAACTTGTGAGGAAATCATCAAAATCTGCTAAAAAGCGCAAAATTCAAGCAGACGCGACTTTTGACTTTTGCCTTGCGCTACTAGTAGTCTGGCAACCCAAAAATGTTAGGTGGAGGTTGGGTAAAGGGTAAAGGGAAAAGGGTAAGGGATAAAAAACATGAGTCCCTTTCCAATACTTGTCGGGTTTTGGGGAAAAGGGGCGGGGGTACTGGGTTTGGGATTTAAAACCTTTCCCCTTTCCCCTTTACCCCGCCAAGTGAACTTGGCGAACTACTAGCCTCTGAATAAATTGTGTAAGGTTTTTAATAATTCTCTGCCCGTATAGGGTTTTAATAAAACTGCTTGTACATTAGCATCAGCAGATTGAGCAAAGATTTCCATTGAGTTGAGTCCGCTACAGGCAATAATTTGAACTTGCATATTCATTCTTCGCAAGGTGCGAATAGCGATGATTCCATCCATTTCTGGCATTATTAGATCCATCAATACGGCATTGATTTGATGCTCGTATTGGGCGTAAAGCGCGATCGCTTCAATGCCATTACTGGCAGTTAGTATCTTATAGTTATGGTTTTCCAAGATAATTGTGACAATCTCCCGAATTTGGGGTTCATCATCCACAACCAAAATCAATTCTCCCTCTCCTGGAAGCAAATCCAGGTCTTCTATGTTGAACGCTTGGGTTGCTTCCACTGCTGGTAAAAACAGGTCAAATTTGCTGCCTTTACCAACATTGCTAGACACTTTGATAAAACCGTCGTGGTTTCTGATGATTCCCAGCACTGTTGAAAGTCCAAGTCCGGTACCTGAATTGACTTGTTTTGTAGTAAAAAATGGCTCAAAAATTCTATCTATTATGTCTGGCGGTATGCCAATTCCGTTATCGGCAACGGTAATCACAATATAATGCCCAACCTTGGCATCAAGATTCATTCGCGTATAAGCTTCATCAATAAACTTACTTTCTACAGAAATATTGATATTACCGCCATCTGGTAGAGCATCGCGGGCATTTACTACCAAATTGATCAATACTTGATGCAGTTGTGTAATGTCTCCATTTACAGCCCAAATTCCTTCTGGGATAAACGTGGAAAGTTCAATAGATTTGGGAAATGTTTGTTTGGCAATTTGGACAATTTCTGAAATCAGATATTGGATTTGGATAATTGTCCGCTCTCCTTTATTTCCTCGTGCAAAGGACAAGATTTGCTTTACTAAAGTTGCTCCGCGTTTGGCGTTGGTTTCTACAAGTGCCAACAGTTGCCCAGAACGCTCCTCATCTTGTAAAATTCTTCCCTGTAGCAATTGAGCCGCTGCCAAAATTGGTGTCAATATATTGTTCAAATCGTGGGCAATTCCACCTGCAAGAGTGCCAAGGCTTTCCAATCGCTGGGTGCGAAAAAACTGTTCTTCGAGTTGTTTCTTTTCGGTAATGTCAGTGTCAACAGTCAGGATAGATTTGGGTTTTCCCGCAGAATCGCGCATCAATGTCCAGCGGCTTTCCACAATAATTTTCTGACCAGATTTTGTAACTTTATTTAACTCACCTTGCCACGAGCCACTCTCAATTACCTTTTTCAGAGGTACTTCCAATTGCTGCTGAGTTCCTGCTGTGTAACAAATCTCCTGGAGGTTTTTTCCGATCGCCTCTGTAGACAGCCAACCGTACATCCGCTCTGCACCTCGATTCCAGAATAAGATTTGAGACTGGAAATCTCGAACTAATATGGCATCGGTAACAATATCAAGTAAAGCGGCTTGTTCAGAGATTTTTTGTTCTGCCAACTTGCGCTCAGTGACATCTCTATTTGTGCCGACGATCCGGATCGGCTGACCAATTTCGTTATAGTAAACCTGACCTTTGCAGTTTAACCAGTGTAGGCTGCCGTCGGGCCAGACAATTCGATACTCTATAGATCCCTTTCCTTGCTCAATCATCCGCGCTATACTCGCAGCCACAGATTCGCGGTCTTCTGGATAGATTAAATTGAGATAATCTTCATAGGTTGGACACAAGGTATTGCTCGGTAGACCATAAAGTGGCCCCATATTGGCAGACCAAATACCAGTATTAGCGATCGGGTTTTGCTCCCAGATGCCAATTTGGGCTGCTTCGGTAGCTAAACTCAATCGCGCTTCACTTTCTTGCAATGACTCTTCGACCAGTTTGCGTTCGGTGATATCTTCGGCGATGCCACCATAGTATTGAACTTTTCCTTGCTCATCATAGATAGCAAAGCCTCGATCCCATATCCAGCGCATCGATCCATCAGGTCGCAAAATTCGATATTCTATTGAAACTGAATCATTAATAAGCTGTTGCTTTACTGCAATAATTAAGCGATCGCGATCGTCTGGATGAACGGAGTCTATCCAAGACTCAGGCCGCTCCAATAAACTTTGGCAAGAGCGACCCCAAATTTTTTCATAGGCAGGACTGACATACAAGGTTCGGAATGAATTTGTGCTGGCAATCCAGATAACTGCGTGGGTGTTTTCGGCAAATTTGCGAAATTTCTCCTCACTTTGGCGCAGTGCTGCTTCGGCAAGTTGGCGTTCGTGTAGCGTAGCTTGCTGTTCGGTCATATCTCTGCCTACCTCTTGAATTTCAAAAACCTCTCCTTTGTCGTTACGAATTGCGATCGCATTCCATTGAAACCAACGGATACCGTTGACTGTCAATGCACGTCGCTCGCGATTAATCAAGGGATGGAATGAAGATCCTAAAGTTGCCATATCTTCCATCGCTTCAGGCAAGTCATCTGGATGAAGAAATTGGAAAATTGACCGATGGCGAAACTCATCTTGTTTCCAACCGAAAGTTTGACAAGCAACTGCATTGGCAAAGGTAATCTGCCCTTGCAAATCAATGCGGATAATTATGTCAGTTTGGCTTTCCACGAGTTGGCGATAGAGATTTTCGCTCTGGCGTAATGCAACTTCTGCGCGTTGGCGATCTTTTCGGGCAGCTTCGCTAACGGTAATTTCTTGTTGCAACAGGATATTGGACATCACAAGTTCTGCTGTCCGTTCCGCCACTCGTTGTTCTAACTCCTCGTAAGCTTGGCGCAGTGATTCCTTTGCCTGGTGGCGTTCGCTAATATCGCAGAGTAACCAGCGCCAGCCAACTTGCTTACCCTTTGAATCGTACATGGCAGCGGCTTTAATACTAGCCGGAAAAGCTGTACCTCCCCGTGGTTTTAAGTAAGCTTCCCACTTCTGTTCCTGCTGTTTATTAATTAATCGAGTGTTAAAAGTTTGGCGGTCTTGGTAAGGAATAAATAAAATTAATGGTTTGTTTACCAAATAGTTTTGGCGTATAGCCAGCAAGATTGCTGCTGCTCGGTTAGCCTCTTGGATAATACCTGCTGTATCAGTTACCAAATAAGCATCTGGAGCGAACTCAAACAAATCCCGGTAACGTTGACGCTCCAATTCTACTAGTTCGCGGGCAACGGCCAACTCTTCATTTTGTTCGCGCAGTTCTTCTTCCACAACCTGGAGTTCTTCGAGGGCTTGCTGAAGCTCCTGATTAACTTGCATAATTTCAGCCGATTGTGCCTCAACCCATAGCTTTAAGTTATTTTGAGTCTGGCAGCACACTTGCTGTATCTCTGTGTCCTGATTAACCTGGCTAAATTCATCTCTGGGTTTTTGTAAATATTGCTGCAAGCCTTCAACGACCCCTACCATTTTTACCAAGTCAAAGGCTTGTAGCAAGCTAGTCTCGTTAATGACTCCTACCAATTGTCCGCGATCGTCTAAAACGGGCAAATAGCCAGTCTGATGCTCGCGCAATAACGATAAAGCGATGAAAATATCCTGAGAATCTGATTGTCTAAGGGTAATTACTGGCTGCGTCATCACTTCAGCCATTGTCACTCCAGATAAATCTATTCTCGAAGCTATAAGTCTAACTACATCTCTTTCAGTAAAAATGCTTAATAAATTTCCTCCGTCCATAACCAAGACACAACTAGATTGTGGTTGATTTCCAAGAGTTAAGTTCAGCGAATAATTTAAGTTGCTAGATGCATAATTAATACATCCTTGTTGACTCATCAATAAAATAGCTTCGATTACAAAACTATCAGGGTTAATCGTTAATGGGGAATAATTTATAACATGATTTAAACTAGGTAAGTTAATCAATCGATCGTTAAATTGCATAGTTAATTTATCAATCCTAATAAGCTTTTTGATATTCAGGACAAATTAGCAGAAGTCAGCAACAGGCAAAAGAAGTCAGCTATTGAACATCAGAAATTATTGTGGCGGAATAACTATCAAGCAACTAGCAAGCGCTAAAATGTAATCATAAATTAACTTTAAAGCAATTATAAATTAATTGTATTGATAAATACAGGTTTGAACTATTAGAATGCCTAATATATGCAATACAATATAAGTTAGTAATTAAACTAGAAAGTAAATAAAATTTTAGAGCGGTCAAACTCATTCTATTGTCAAATTTATAGATAGATAATTTGCGATCTCAAGATATTAGCTTAATTGATAGTTTTGATGGTTCTTCAGTACTAAATATGCTAAATCAATAGTTAAAATGCCAGTTAAGCAAAAAGAGGATTTGAAACCCCCATTCCCTCGCGGTGTTGGGAGATTAAGGGGTTAGGTTTCCGAGGCTTTGATGTGATGAAAAATACTTGTTCATTCATCTTCTAAGAAAGTGCACAAGGCTTATGCTGAAATTTGTCGATAACAGTACCTTGTGAGCGAATGACTAAAGCATAGCGTAGCAATTTGATATGGTGTTGATTACATAATCGCTAACTAGCTGTCTCCTTGTCTTTGCCAAAACTGTTGTAAAATCTCTCCTGGCTTTCTATCCCAGGTATCGATATGCTCGTATATCAAATTATCTTGATTGAGTTTATACGTTGAATAGCCATTAAAAAGCAACCCTGCTTTCCAGGGAACGCGCAACACTCCCCGCACCGTCCACTTTGCTAAAATCGTGTATTCGGCTGACTGATAAACTTCATGCACATCAAAGTAAATCTGAGTAAAAAATAGCCATGCGTGAAATCGTAAAGTCCAAAATATAATGCGATAGTTAAATTTGTATTTGAATGTATTCACGGGGTCTTGAAAATAGATATCTTGTGTATAAATGTCATAAGAGATATCTTTTTCAAAAAGTGTCGGTAAATCTTCTTTTAAAGTATTAATTACCTTTTCCACTGGCAATTTATATTCCACGCGCCTTTTCCCTTAAAAAATCTTTTTTAACAAATTTTCCATTCCTGACCAAATAGAAGATGTCGTCTTGTGACTCACACCACCTGCACTCAAATCTGACAGAGTGGGAAATGATGCAGACTTAGCATAAGGCCCATTTCGCAAAACTTGAGCAAGGGTATTGTTATTCTCGCGCAAACCTTCGTAAAAAAAGAATACCTCTCCTTGAATGCCAAGTTGACGATTGTATTCAATTGCCTGCACCAGATATTCTGGACTAATACAGTAAGAGCCAAGCTTCATCAATATTCCTGGTGCTAACTTGGGCAGTGTTGTATTTGTAAATTGCTGGTTTACTAGTTTATCAACGATCGCACAATAACTCCTAAAGTCACGGCGATAAATCTGCGGCTGAATCATATCAACTATTCCCCGTTTCAGCCATGTGGGTGAGTCTTGCAGATATTCCTGAAATGCCCAATCATGGATATTAGGTGCGATCGCTACTAATAAATTAGGATTCACCGCTTTCACCTCCCGATAGAGACGTGCCAAAAACTCAGTGAGAATATCTGCACGCCACTGTAACCATTGTCTATCCTTGGCGTTCTGTGGCGGATTGCGATCGAATTCCTGGCGATAACGGTTGACAGTTACCCGATCGTAGCCACCTTCAGAAGGTAATGCAGGGAAGCGATCGTCTCCTTGAACACCATCCACATCATAATTATTCGCAACTTCCAGCACTAAGTTTAAGAAAAATTCCTGCACCTGTGGATCGAGTGCATTCAACCACTCAAAGCCGTTTTTCTTCAGTAAGTTACCCTTATAATCGCGCGCAGCCCATTCCGGTTTTTTTTGTAAAAGTACACCACCATTCAAATTGTAGGAACTGGCAAAACCGTATTCAAACCAAGGAATGACTTTCAATCCGACTCGCCGCGCCTCAATTATCACCTCTTCTAAAGGGTCGCGACCTACAGATATCGGGTCAATTTCGACTCCAAAGGTCTGCTGCATTATTTGGCTAGGATATAAAGTTACTGCCTTATTCCAAACAACTGGAAACACCACATTAAATCCTGTCTCGGCCAGGAAATCCATCGCCTCGGCAATGCGTTGCTTTGACCTAAGAACCTTACTATCAGTAGTAGTCAGCCAGATACCACGGGTTTCTATTATTGCCATTTCTTTGAAGAATAATTCAGGAGTCAGAAGCAATTAGTGGGCCAAATTTTCTTGTTTTGTAGGGATTTTAAACCCGATTATTCGTTTGCCAATCGTACAGAATTAATTTTGAATTCTGACTCCTGACTCCTGACTCCTGAATTCTGTTTGATTGAAATTCTCGACACTGCACTATCTAAACATTGACTAGCCGACGATACCGCGCTTGTATTATTGTGTAAATCCCATAGGCAACTAAACCTAGTGCCACAATACCCAAAAGCCATGCTCCGTTAGGCTGTTGCGCTAGCGTCTGTAATACTTCATCCAAACCTTCTGCGGTAGCGGCGTTTGATTGTCTTGCAGCTTCAATTAAAAACCAACCAATAATGCAAAATACAATACCCCGTGCCACTAAACCAAATCTGGAAATCCTCATTACCCATTGGGCTTGTGTGTTGCTTAATTCAGTTAAATTGAGTTGTTTACGAAATTTGCCACTAAAAGCTTGATAAAACTGATAGAAACCTAGAGCAATTACAAACACCCCCACAGTTCCAACTAACCATTCACCAAAGGGTTGAGAAAGCAAACGTGCTGTGGAATCTTCAGTAGAATCACTACTATTTTTACCACTGCCTGCACCGATAACGATTTTCACAGCACTTAAGGCTAAACTTGCATAAATCAAGCCATTAACTGCGTAACCAATTCGTACTGCTAAACCTTTGGCATCATTACCTTTATTTTCTGGGTCTTTAATTGCCTGTACAAAACGCCAGATTACGTATCCAATCAAGCCAATTGCAACTAGAGTCAGCAAAAATTGACCAAATGGCTGGTTGACGATTGTTTGGAGAGCGCCTTGCGTATCAGTTGTTTTACCACCCCTGCCAAAAGCTGTCTGTGCTGCCAGTAGTCCAACTATACCGTAAACTACTCCCTTAGAAATATAGCCAAATCGTCCCAGTCGCTCAACCCACAATGAAGGATGGTTTGTCAACTGTTGTGTCATGAGTAGTGAGAGAGAATTATTATATCTATAATTTTACCAAAATTCACCCACGATTTACATCTACCGTAAGGCAAATTGTCTAATATTTTTGCAAAAAATCACTATTTGAATACTGTCTTTTAATAGATGTAAGGCTAATCAAAATAATATTACATTTATTAAGTACAGTATTACTATTTAGTATTTTTTAATGCTGAATTTGGATTAATCATGTCTCTAATAGAAAGTTCTTGGAAACACGAATATATAACTACCAATGGGATAAAACTACACTACGTTACCCAAGGTGAAGGGCCTTTAATGTTGATGTTGCATGGTTTTCCTGAGTTTTGGTACTCTTGGCGGCATCAAATACCAGAATTTGCCCAAAACTTTAAAGTGGTCGCCCTTGACTTGCGTGGTTACAATGATAGTGATAAACCAAATGAGCAATCCGCTTATGTCATGGATGAGTTTATCAAAGATGTTGAGGGAGTAATTAGAGTATTAGGATACCAAAAATGTGTATTAGTTGGACATGATTGGGGTGGTGCGATCGCTTGGAATTTCGCATACAGTCACCCCGAAATGTTAGAACAATTAATCATTCTTAACCTGCCTCATCCTGCCAAATTTGCCCAAGGGTTACGCACTCCCCAACAGTTGCTACGTAGCAACTACGTATTTTTCTTTCAACTACCGTGGATACCAGAATTACTTTTACAATCTTCAGACTACCAAGCTATTGAAACAACTTTTAAAAGTTTGGCAGTTAACAAGAGTACTTTCAGTAAAGCGGATATTGACGCTTATAAAAATGCTGCTGCAAAACGCGGTGCCCTCACAGCAATGTTGAATTACTACCGCAATATTTTTCAACAAAGAATGGGAAATCCAAATTGGAGCGTTCTGGAAGTGCCAACACTGATGATTTGGGGAGAAAATGACCCTGCACTTGGCAAGGAATTAACCTACGACACCGCAGCTTATGTCAGGGATTTTCAAATCAAGTACATTCCTAATTGTGGCCATTGGGTGCAGCAAGAACAGCCGGAATTAGTTGATCAGTATATGCGAGAATTTCTGAGGACTTAAGCTAAACTATCAATTGATAAATAAAGTATAAATACTCATAAAATTAGCGATAGCGGATAGCGCCAGCTTTTAATTTTTAAAGATTTAATAGTAATTTAAGAGGGAGCGTTTTTGAAGAATTATTTGGTAAAAATTGCCAAAAATTCAGAGTTAATGGCATTTTTGACATCACTTTTATCTGGGTTTCAGATCGCAACTACCTTGTCAGGAGATAGATTGTCACAAGAGACATTGACCTCACGAAGTTTAGTGAGATAATAGAGTTGTGAGGGACAGAACGGACGCAAACTTGATTATTAAGGGGGAAAATTTATGAAACTCCAGCTATTAGCGGCCATGGCCTTAGCAACACCCCTATTTTTCGCTAGCTCGGTTAGAGCCGAGAATCCACAAGATTTACAAAAGCTGCTTTCAACTGGGGAATGTGTTGGGTGCGAACTATCAGGAGCTAACCTCAGTGGCGCTCATTTAATTGGTGCTGACTTGAGAGGCTCAAAGCTCCAAGGAGCTAACCTTGTAGGAGCTAACCTCGAAGGTGCTGACTTAACTGGTGCAAACTTAGCAGGTGCTAACCTAACATCTGCTTATGTAACCAATGTGAATTTAAAGCAAGTTAATCTCAACGGAGTAAATTTTACTCGGGCTACGATTCACGATTCTAATGTGTATCAGGCATCAATGAACGATCTAAATCTTACTGATGCGGAAATATTTAACACTGGAATCGGGATTGGTGGTGAAGACGCTGAAATTCCCGATTGGAAATAGCCCAACTGACTACACAGCTAAAAATCAATACAACATAGGTTTTGGTGGGTTTTAAATCAAATAAACGACTTTTTTGCCAAAATTATTCTTAAAACCTGCCTCTACAGAAATATTAATCAAAATGAAATCCCCTTTGCGTTGTAATTACTTTACTATGGCAAAAGCAGAGGGGATTTCTTTTGGCGATCGCACTGATATCCACATAAAAAATTGCAATTGAAATCTAAAAATCTGGTACAAAGAAGGTTTTTTCGCTAGAGACAGCCGGACGCTATTGATTTGGCACGATTTTTGCATAAGAGTATTGTGACTGCTCCATAGCTCACAAAATATCATTAAAGACTTATGCAAAAAGAGCGAAGACCGAGTAAGAAGAGTTTGCGATCGCTTGATTACTTGAATGTGTTTCTCGCGGATGTGCGCGATGGTGTTGGGCCATATCTGAGTATTTACCTGAAAGCCTCAGCAAATTGGAATCCGGCTCAAATTGGATTGGCGATGTCAGCTTCGGCAATTGCCACAGTTATTGCCCAAACACCAGCTGGTGCATTGGTTGACAGGCTACGCCAGAAACGGATGTTGATTGTACTGGCGGCTGTGTTTGTTTCTATCGGCTCTATTGCTATGGGCTTGTTCCCCAATTTGCCTGTTGTCATTGGCTCTCAGATTATGATTGGGATTGCTGCTGCAATTTTCCCACCTGCGATTACTGCTATTACTCTGGGACTGGTAGGACATGAGAGATTAGATAGGCGGGTAGGTCGTAATGAAACATTTAACCATACAGGAAATCTGCTAGCTGCTACTCTCGCTGGTTTAGTGGGTTACTTTATTGCCCGCAAGGCAATATTTTTCTTGGTTGCAGCTATGGCTGTGGGCAGTATTATTTCAGTGAGGATGATTCGTGAAAGAGAGATTGACCACGAACTAGCGCGTGGAGATGCAGAAGAGGGTGAGGACGAAGATAAAGAAGAACATCAACAGCACCATGAAGGCATATTGCAATTATTGAGCGATCGCCAAATCTTATTCTTTAGTATTGCAGTAGTTCTGTTTCACTTTGCCAATGCTGCCATGTTACCGCTAGTTGGTCAAGAATTGGCACAGGGTAAAGGCACAAGTGACACAGTTTATATGTCTGCTTGTATCATTGTCGCTCAGTTAGTGATGATTCCAGTGTCTAACTTGGCTGGGCGTTTTGCACATACAGCCCGAAAACCCATATTTTTGCTGGGCTTTGCCGTCTTACCGATTCGAGGAGTGCTGTATACACTTTCGGGCAATCCCTATTTTCTCGTTTCTGTACAAATTCTGGATGGTATTGCAGGCGGGATTTTTGGTGTGCTTTCCGTGTTAATGGTAGCTGATTTGACTAAAGGCACGGGACGCTTTAATGTTACCCAAGGAATGCTCAATACTGCTATTGGCATTGGTGCGGGTTTAAGCAACGTGCTAGCTGGATTTGTGGTTAAAAGTGCTGGTTACAATGTTGGTTTTTTGATTTTAGCAGCGATCGCAGTTGTGGCTTTAGCAGTTTTTTGGTTCTGTGTACCTGAAACAAAAACAGGAGTTAATAGAAAAGCATCACCTCAAACTGCTTAGAGTAGTCATTAATTATTAGTCATTAGTCATTAATCATTAGTCACTTGTACTGAGTTTCGACTGCGCGGTAATCGAGCGAAGTCGAGATTCAACTACCGCGTAGTCGAAGTATTAGTCGTTAGTCATTAGTCCAAAATAAACCCGTTCACTCCTTAACATGGTTTGAATTAGTCCCATAAAAGACAAAGTTTTTCCACCCACAAGAGGCGAGGTATGCACTAAAATCCAATGACCAATGACCAATGACAAATGACCAATGACTACTTAATAAAAAGCATCTAGCAAAATCATGATTGTTTTCAGATACATCATCATTGGACTGACTTATATCGGTTTGGGTTTAGGATATCTCCCTGGTTTGCGGATGAACCGAGCCAGTATTGCTTTAGTTGGTGCATCTTTGCTGATGGCATTTGGGGTATTAGACCTCAAAGAAGCATGGCAAGCGATAGATTATAAAACGCTGATTTTCCTGTTTGGGATGATGGTAATCAGCACAAATTTAGCTTACGCTGGTTTTTTCCAATTAACCCTTGATACAGTTACACATTTTACCCGCAGCCCTTTAGGTTTACTAATTGTTTTAACTTTCGGCAGTGGAATTCTCTCCGCTTTTTTTCTGAATGATACCATCGCTTTAATTTTGACTCCTTTGGTTCTCGGTTTAACCCAAACTTTGAACCTCAATCCGATTCCTTACTTACTTGCCTTGGCGGGAGCAACTAATCTGGGTTCTGTGGCTACCTTAAGTGGTAATCCACAAAATATTCTGATTGGTTCCTTCTCTGGTATCAGCTATCTCGATTTTGCGAAAGCATTGACTCCCATTGCAGTAGTAAGTTTGTTAATCCAAATTGGGTTATTGTGGTGGCTTTATCCTGATGTCCGTTCTACTAAATCTTGTCCGAGTGTAACCCCCGTGCGTTACCGCATATTTAAACCGTTGCTTACTAAAAGCCTATTGATAACAGGAGGACTATTAATTGCATTTTTAATTGGGATACCTCCAGCTCAAGCAACACTAGTAGCTGCTGGTTTACTGTTCATTACTAGGCGAATCAAACCGCAACGAGTTTTAAATAAAGTTGATTGGGATTTACTGGTGATGTTCTCTGGGCTATTTGTTGTGACTGCTGGAGTAGAAAAATTAGGAATATTGAATTTATTTAGCGGTTTAGTTTATAATCCCTTGAGCATATTAGGAATTACTGCTCTGCTTTCAAATTTAGTTTCTAATGTTCCAGCAGTATTATTACTACAACATTTAATTCCCCATCCAGACACAAGAACTTGGTTACTATTAGCCGCAGGATCTACTTTAGCTGGTAATCTAACTTTGTTAGGTTCAGTTGCTAATTTAATTGTTGCTGAGGCTGTTGCAAAACTTGGTTATCAATTGTCATTCTGGGAACATCTGCGTTTTGGTCTACCGCTAACTGTCGTGACTCTCATTCTGGCTTATTTTTGGATTTAGTTATTTGTCATTGGTCATTTGTCATTGGTCAACAATCAAACTTAAAATTTCAGGCTCAAAGGCGCAACTTCCAGGCTCAAAGGCGCAACTTCCAGGCTCAAAGGTGCAACGTTTACCTTCAAAGGCGCAACTTTCAGGTTCAAAGCCGCAACGTTCAGGCTCAAAGGTGCAACGTTTACCTTCAAAGACGCAACTTCCAGGCTCAAAGGCGCAACGTTCAGGTTCAAAGGTGCAACTTCGAGGCTCAAAGCCGCAACGTTCACCTTCAAAGGCTCAACGTTCAGGTTCAAAGGCGCAACGTTCACCTTCAAAGGCTCAACTTTGATACTTCAAGAGACTTCCTTGCTTCTTGCTCTTGCTTCCCATCTTTTTGTCAGTCAACTTACGCTGATGTGATGACTTTATTCCGGCAATTTTACGGTATTTTGTAACTGTTCTGCGAGTGATTGGCAGACAAAATTGGATTTTCAAAAGCTGGGCTAATTGCTCATCAGTATAAGGATTGGCGGATGATTCTTCTGCAATTAACTGTAATAGCATCTGTTGGATTTGTTGAGGAGTACGTCCGCCTACTCCTACAGGAACGCATAGTGAATGCAACGGAATTATCTGACTGTGTTGATTGCAAACTAATATATACCGTCCCCGCACAATCCGGCTGACTGTAGAGTTACTAAGTCCCACCGATTGAGCTACTAATTGCTGAGGGGTAGATACTAAGTCTAATTTATCCCGACTCTGCAAAAAAACTTGCTGTCGCTCAACTAAAAATTTCCCAACTTTGAGCAGATTTTCCTGCCATTGTTGCAAAGCTGTGAGTAAATTTCTAGCTTTTTGTAATAATGCTTCTAGTTGTTGGGTATCTCGCCTTGCTTTTGGTGATTCCTGCAAAAGCTTAATGGCTTCGGAATTCAGACAAAAACGTTGTTTGACTTCATAAGCTAAAGAAATTTGCCAACTTTCAGCTATTAGCTCAACTTTTAAATCGGGGGTGACGATCGGAGCATTACTACCACCGAAGTTTCTAGCAGGACGGGGTTCTAATTCTTGAATCTCATGAATAGCATCGTTGATTTTATTGATGTCAACATCAATATTTTGGTGATTTTGATACAATTTTTGTAATAGCGCTTGAAAATTTTGCTTTGACTCTGAAGAATTATCAATACAATTTCCTATGTCTTCTAAATAATTTTGAACTAGTAGAAAAGCTAGACTTTCAGGGTGGTCTTTAAGTTGTATTAACAGACATTCTTGCAGGGTTCGCGTACCAATTCCAGGTGGATCTAAATTTTGCAGTAGAGGCACAACAGTTTGTAATTCTTTTGCACTCCAGATACTATCATCTGCCCACACTTCTGGAGTTTCTTCTAAGTAACCTGAATTTGATAACCGCTGAGTTAGATAGATTAAGGCCTCACGTTGTTTGTATGGTATTGACAAAGCTGATATTTGTCCAAGAAGATGCTCGCTTAAACTTAATTCCTGGGCGATGGGACTATACCAATTAGGTAGAATATCATCTAAAAGTGCTTCGCTGTTCTGGAAATCAGAATTTTCTACTATAAATGGATTGTGTTTAGATTCTTCTCGAAGATGGTCGAATATTCGTTTACCATCCCACGGCAAAAAGCGAACTAAATACTGTAGAGTTGGGTAAATAACAGTTTGAGTTTCTAGGTGTGTTTCTAGTGTAGATGCTGAGTTTAAGGAATTCATTAGTTAGAAGTTAAGAGTTATCTCGTTCCCATGCTCTGTATAGGAATGCTTATCTATAGGCAAAGCCTATAGTCAAAGGAAGCGCTTGGCAGAGTCAAGGAACGAGAAGTTAAACGAGAAGTTGAAAGTTTTTGCTATAAATTCCATTGTTTCTTTTTTTGTTCAAAGCTTTCGACGGAAATTCCTAATGCTTTGTGGGGTTCTTGGGGATAAAGTGCTAAAGCATGGCGGATAAAGTTTATTTCTAATTGAGCGATCGCTTGTTCTAAATTTAAATTCATCTGATATTTTTGATTAAAAATGAGATGCTCTGAAAGAATGGTTCTCCCTCCAGAAAAAACTGCTGCTCTCTCTAAAGTATTTTGCAGTTCTCGCACATTTCCCGGCCAAGCGTAATCTCTGAGTTTTTCTAGGGCGGTTGAAGTAATTGCTAAATTTTTAATTCCATTTCTGAGGGCAATAGAACTTAAAAAATGTTGGGTAAGTTGTTCTAAATCTTCGGGGCGATCGCGCAAAGGTGGTAGTTCAATTCGGACTACATTGAAGCGATAATAAAGGTCTTCTCGAAACTGATTCAGGCGTACCAATTGTTCTAAATTCCGATTGGTGGCAGCTAAAATGCGGACATCTACAGTTTTGGTTTGGTTACTACCCAAGCGCTCGAAGGATTTATCTTGTAATACTCGCAACAATTTCCCTTGAATTATCTGGCTCAATTCTCCGACTTCATCCAGAAAAATTGTGCCGCCATTGGCTTGTTCAAAGCGGCCAATTCGCAAGTGATTCGCCCCAGTGAAGGCTCCTTTTTCGTGACCAAATAATTCTGCTTCTAATAAATGTTCTGGGAGGGCTGCACAGTTAACTTTGACTAAAGGGCCGCGACTGCGAGGGCTAGCATTATGCAGTGTGGAAGCGACTAATTCTTTGCCCGTACCTGATTCGCCGACAATCAAAACTGTGGTGTTTCCTTGGGCAAGTCTACCAATAAGTTTAAAAACTTCTGCCATTTTAGGCGATCGCCCCAACAGTTCTTCTGGCTGTCCGAGGGTTTGGATATTTGCTTCACCAATTTGCTCGGCGGCTGCTTGGGAATGGGCTAAAGCTTTTTGCGCCAAGTTGACTAAATCTTCTAAATCGAAGGGTTTAGTTAAATAATCATAAGCTCCCAACTGCATAGCTTCAATGGCTGTACGACTTGTTCCATAAGCTGTCATCACAATTACTGGCACTTCAAACAACGTTTTGCTACCTAAAGTTTTCAGAACGGCATTACCCTGAGTTTTGGGCATTTTCAAATCTAGAAATACCAAGTCAGGACGAGATGTGGTATTTTGTTGAATTATCTTCAGTCCTTGTTCTCCGTCTCCCGCCTCTATTACGTCGTGACCTTCATCTTTTAAAATCTGCGCCATCGCTTGACGCAAAGCTTTTTCATCATCAATAATCAAAATCTTAGCCATCGTTGTGATTCTTCGGTAAGTAAACGCTAAAAACGGTGGAACCCGGTTGAGATTTGAAATCAATATGCCCTCCGTGGCGGGTGACAATCTCGTGGCTAATTGCTAAACCTAAACCTGTTCCTTGGGGTTTTGTGGAATAAAAAGGATCGAAAATGCGATCGCGTTCTTCTGGTGCTAAACCTGCGCCATTGTCTTTTACCCAAGTCACTAAGTAGTCTTGCTCTTGGCTGACACCAACTTCAACTTCGCTTTCTGGTGGACTTGCTTGGATGGCATTTAAGATTAAGTTAATCATCACCTGTCCTAACTCTCGGTGGCGTAGTGGTACTTGGGGCAAAGGTTCAGCAGCAGAGCGATAAAAAAGTGTTACTCCCTGTTCTTCGGCTTTGAGACGCAACAGAGAAACTGATTCAAAAGCGATCGCTTCTAGGGAAGTTGTTACCATTTCTTCTTGCTGATTTTGGTCAAAATACAATAGCCGTCGCACCAGCATTTCTAAACGGTCTACTTGTTCTAGTAAACTAGCGATCGGTAAAGTCGTAATTCCCTGCTTTTTTAATTGCCGTTCTGTATATTGCAAATTGAGACGCATACTAGCTAAGGGATTGCGGACTTCATGAGCTACCCCGGCTACCAGTTGTCCCAGAGAAGCCAAGCGCTCAACTCGGTGCAAGCGCTGCTCTAACTCTTGGCGATGGTATTGCATACTATTAATTGCAGTTCCCAGCAGTCCCATTTCTGCGGGTAGCGGCGGAATTAGCGAAGCTTTATCCTCTTCCATTGCCTTAATACTTTGCTGGAGTCGCTGCACTCCCCACTGAAGTTGTAAGGCAATATAAAAAGTCCAAACTCCTACAACTAAAATTCCTAAAACTACGAAAACACTTAAAATGTTTTGATTCCTATCTTCTAGATGAGGCATACGTTTCATCGTCCATACTGCTCCCCACAAAGGTAGAGGGTCAGCACGCAGTACTAAAATATCAAGACCAGGGTGCAGTACTAATTCCTGGGGTAAACCTTGGCTTGTGGCTCTCCGAGTCAATTGCAAAATTGTGTCTCGTTCAGCAGGAGGAATATCTTTTTTGGGGACAGGGCCCCCGTGGGTAGGATAGGCATAGCCTAAAAGCTGGTCTTGTTGCAGCAGATAAAATCCCCCTTCTACCCTTGGGAAAACAGTTAGGGCATCGTTTGAAAGTTCCGCCAACGGCTTACCTGGCTTTGGTGTTTGCCCAGGATTTGATTCCCAAAACAGCTTAATTAGTCTGGTGTTGGCAAAAGCTAATTCTCTCTGATTTCTGGCAACAACAGCACCTTCTAGACTTTCAAATAGTTGTACCACTAACCATAAAGCAGCTCCACTTAAACCTAAAAAAAGGATGCTGAGGATTGTTAGCTGTCGCCGGAGTGTCCAACGTTGAGATAACACAATAGGTTGCATGGAATAAGGGTTAGAACTTCTAGAAGTGCAAAAACTATAGCGGTTCTCGTTTGGATGCAGTACCCGTTGACCCCACCCCGCAAGCGGGGACTACGGTGTACACACAAGTCTTTTGATCTGCACCTTTGTTGCATCGACCTGCATCTTTGTTGCATCGACCTACACCTTTGTTGCATCGACCTACATCTTTGTTGCATCAACCTACACCTTTGTTGCATCGACCTGCATCTTTGTTGCATCAACCTACACCTTTGTTGCATTGACCCGCATCTTTGTTGCATCGACCTGCAAAAATTAACCTACCCTACTTCACGCAGCAACTTTAAAACACTTGTATGTACACCGTAGGCTTTTCGGGAGGGGAGACAAAGCGTAGCTTTGGCGGGGTGGGGTTCCGAGTGCATTACAACGAAGTGCAAAAACTATGCCAAATTTCAGTTGCTCATTTTCATCCTGCCTTACTAGCTAACGAGTGTCTTGTATCTATGGCACGAGTTTTGCACTTCTAGAAGTTCTAGTTAGCAATTAAATTGAATTAAAGCAGATGAATAACTCTAAAGTTCGCATTCCGAAAGAAATTGCTGCCGATGTTTTCGCTCAAGCGGCTCAGTTGTATGCTCAAGAAAATCAGGATTATTCTTTAGAAGAAATTATGCACGCTGGAGCAGAAGTACAAATTCCTCCAGAGATGATTCAACAAGCAATACAGCAGATTCAAGCCAAGCAAATCCGAGAGCGCGATCGCCAACGCAAGTTAAAGTTAATTTTAACTAGTGGCGGCATTGGAGCCGCGATCGCACTTTTCGGTTTTTGGACGTACAATACTTTTGCTAGTAATGCTACACCAAGTGGGCGATCGCTAGAAGCTAATCTCCCAAGTGCCAATTTAGCCAATACTAATCCTCTAGATATTCCCCCACCACCCCCACCAGAATTACCCCCCACAGCCGGAACCACTTTCACTGGAGAGGTAAAACAGTATCTTCTCAACCCTGAGGGTAAGGTGGATGGGCTATTACTCAATAACGGGCTACAGGTGAAATTTCCTCCTCAGATGGCGGACAGTTTAGTGCGGATAATTACCCCAAACACGAAAGTGAGCATTTTTGGCGATCCTGGCTTTTCCACTCGCTTCGGACAGGAAGTGAGAGCCAAAAGCATCACCAATTCTCAAACTGGACAGACTTTAGTCGCACAACCTCCCACAATCGCCCCTCAACCACCCAGCTTGAGCAACTACAGTACCTTATCTGTACAGGGAACTGCTCAGAATTGGTTGGTGGGACATCGAGGAGAAATTAACGGCGTTATTATCTCCAATGGCACTATTGTCAAGTTCCCGCCCCATGTAGGCGAACAGCTAACCAGTATGGCGAACATCAAAAACACAATTCAAGCCAAAGGATTCGGCACTCGCAACCGTTACGGCCAGATTTTAGAAGCCACAGCATTGTCAGTTAATGGGCAATCTGTATCTTTGCAACCAAAAGCCATCATCGATCCGTAATACCATTAACAAAAATCTTTGCAACAGATGAATCTGCTGTCGGAGCGTTTAGCTTGACAAAGTAGTAGTTTTATATCATGTCCGCCTAATTAGTTATAATTCCTGCATCTGTGCAAAAACCCGAAAATCCTCTTGCCCCCTGCTCCCTGCCCCTTGCAGTCTTAATGATAAGTCTTTTACCAGACACGATATTACTTGTGGATATTCAGGTGGCTAGCAAAAAAATGAGGGTATTGCTAACTTGTTAAGTTGCCAATACCCTCACATAAATAAACTAAGTTTTTGTAGTAGCCTATAAGTCTAAGTTACTGCCTGAGCAACTGCTGCCGAAAGTGACTCATTTGCTGCTTGCTTCAACAATTCGGCTTTATCGGTCTGTTCCCAAGGCAAGTCTAAATCAGCCCGCCCAAAATGACCGTAAGCCGCGACGTCCTGATAAAAACGTCCGCCTCGTTCACTTGGTAAGTTCCGTAAGTTGAAGGTATGGATAATCCCTGCTGGACGGAGTTCAAAGTGCTTGTTGATTAATTCCAGTAAGGTTTCTTCATCCACTTTGCCAGTGCCAAAGGTATCCACTAGAATGCTTGTAGGCCGCGCTACACCAATAGCATAAGATAGCTGGATTTCAACTTTTTCTGCTAACCCGGCGGCGACAATATTTTTCGCTACATAGCGAGCCGCATAAGCAGCAGAACGGTCTACTTTCGTGGGGTCTTTGCCAGAAAAAGCACCGCCACCATGTCGTGAATAGCCACCGTAGGTATCAACGATTATTTTCCGTCCTGTCAGACCAGAGTCTCCTTGAGGACCGCCAACGACAAATTTGCCAGTGGGGTTGACTAAAAAACGTGTCTGATCGTTAGGCTTAATGTCAATATCGCCAAAAACAGGTTCGACCACTGCTGACCAGAGGTCTTGTTTAATTTTGGCTTGTACAGCCGCCTCATCCGTAATTTCCCCAATACTCGCTGCATGTTGGGTAGAAATTAGAATCGTATCAATACCTACTGGGCGTCCATCTTCGTAAGCTACAGTTACTTGGGTTTTACCGTCAGGACGCAGGTATGCCAATTCTCCCGTTTTACGGACTGCTGCCAATCGGCGAGCAATCCGGTGCGCGAGACTGATGGGCAATGGTGTCAGTTCTGGTGTTTCATTGCTGGCAAAACCGAACATTATACCTTGATCGCCCGCACCAATTTTATCGAATTGTTCATCACTATCTTGTTCGCGGGTTTCTTGGGCGGTGTTAACGCCTTGGGCAATATCGGGTGATTGTTCGTCTAAAGCCAGCAGAACGCTGGTACTGTTAGCAGAAAAACCATTGTCAGCATTGGTATAACCAATTTCAGCAATTTTTTTTCGGGCGAGATTGACGAAATTTACATTAGCTTTGGTGGTTATTTCACCAGTGATTAGCACCAAACCAGTATTAACTACGACTTCAGCCGCGACACGACTGCTCGGATCTTGTGTCAATAGGGCATCCAGAATAGTATCAGAAATCTGATCGCAGATTTTATCTGGATGACCTTCGGTGACTGACTCAGAGGTAAATAAATATCGACGAGACAAAAGAAATTCCTCCATCAAGAGTTTGTTCGTTGACTAAATGTGGGTATTTAGTTCAACTACTAATTTCTGAAATCATAACAATATTTATACTTCAGTCGTTAGTATCTTCTTGATATTGATAAAAACCACTAACTATAAGGTAAATATCCGTAAGTAAGATAAATGTATGCTAATTACTTTTTATTTTAAATGTATTTAATAACACAAAAAAAGGAGCACCCGGAAGCGCCCCCACAAGCTTTGACACAAACACTGCTGCTTTAAACCTGAATTGCTAACTTTGCTTCCGTAGCTGTCAACCGCTCATAAGCAGCACGCATCTTCAAACCTGTAAGCACTTGGAAGAAACCAGTTCCATTATTGGAACCTGGATACTCGCGGTGCTGGAGTAACAAGTGAGTCAATTCACCCTGATATTTTGTGGATGTATTGCTGAGATGGGTTTCGATATAAATGACTTCTTCCAAGTTGTCAAATTGACCATCCACCTCTAATACTGAAACATAGCGGCCGTAGTAAACATCTGAACCGTAGTACAATTGCATACCAGGATAAGAACAGGTCAGCTTGCGTCCACAGGGAGTCCAATTGATTGTTGACCCTTCATCAAATAAGTAAGTTGGATCGAAGCCTTCCTTACCTTCCCGCTGGAGCATACGTACCCGCAAGACTCTACGTTCGGTATCATTTTTAATCAAGTTTGTGGGCAATACCTGAAGAACCACATCAGCAAATTCTCTTTGTGGTTCGATAAATTTATCAAAGTCAGGTTTGCGGGAATTGATTTGTGCTAACACATCTTCGTAGCGATGACCGCGTTCAGCCATATCTCGCTGGATTTTCCAGGCAATTTTGACCTCATCGCTAATGTCAAAATAAACACTGAAGTCGATTAGCGATCGCACCCGCTCATCATATAAAGGATGCAGCCCTTCAACAACTATAATATGATTCGGCTCTATCCGCTCTGGCGGATCGATCAAGCCGGTTTCGTGGTTGTAAATCGGCTTATCAATCGCTTGACCACTTTTGAGCGCTTTAATTTGCTCATACATCAGGTCAAAATTGTTTGCTCTGGGGTCTAGTGCCGTTATCCCCGTTTCTTTGCGCTGTTTGCGATCTAGGGAATGATAGTCATCCAAGCAGATAACTGTCATTAACTCTTCACCAAACAAATCGATCAAACGACGCAAAAACGTAGATTTACCGCAACCAGAGTCTCCGGCTACTCCAATCAGTACCACGCGTTCCGGCTTACTTGTCATAAATCTCCTCTAAAATACTAAAGTTGTGTCAATAATTTTTCACACAGCAGATTCTGAAGCCAGGAGTTTACCCCTTTGGTTTTTCCTGCGTTCTTGCTACCTAGCACATCTATAAGACACCAAGCAAGTAGACAACAAAGTAATTAAGTTGCTACTCGTCGGACTAGCCTGAATGTTGGTGCCGGTAAGTATTTAATCCTAGTGATATATTTGATTTTAACAGAAGGGGGTATCCCATACAAGATTGCTGTCAAGAAGAATTAACGTGGTTCCTCAATCATTTTTTGGTTAATTTAGTTGTTAATTTAAAAATGGGGATCGTTACTGCCCATCAGTGTTGCACCTTTATCTGTCTGCTACTTGTGACTATATAGAATCAAGCGTATAAGGTATAATTTATTATTGCAGCAAAATTGCCGCAAATTTTCTAATGTTCCTAAATTGTAATTCCTGCTCGACAACACTTAATATATTCAAAGCAAAAATCTATCCAACGAATGAGGAAATAACTTGCATTACCCAAATTGTTGGCTGTAAATTGATGAATATGCTCGTATAGAAGCGTTGACGTTATGGCAAAGTACTGATGCAAGGTTGACAGATTTTTCACATCAAGTGAAACTAATTACATCTGCTGAAATTATGATTGTCTATCTCGTGATATTTGTGGCTGGAATTGTCCTAGTTATGTAATTGTCCATAGGTAGGTGATGAAGATAGCTAACAACATTCCAGAAGAGTAGTAGATTTGGAGAAGTAAAACCAATCGGAAGAAAACCTTCCTTTGTTGACATTCTCCGATTTAAACCCCTGGAGTAAGCAAGCACAAGGGAAGGTTGTGGAGGGTTACTTCAAGCGCTAGAAGCTACCGCTCGAAGTAACTCTCCGAGAATATATACTATTATGAGTTGATCGTAGGGTACTAAGGTAAAAAGCTATCTCCCTAATGGGGGTGGTAGTTAACGAAAAAAAGATTAAATTGATTCATTATTAACATTCTCCACAAGACTTATCCTTTACCTTAGAAGGTGAACAGGTGTGTTTTTTGCTATGCCTGCATGTCTTTGGTGAGTGTACTTAGCAAGGCATTAATTTAATGATGCCGTTTTTCCTTCTTTCTCCAGTTTTGTGAAACGAAAATCCGGTAAACTAAAGCTGGCAAGGTAGGGGAATAGTTTTTTTTGAAAAACGGTTAAGTAAATTATCGGAGTGGTAGAACGAATGTACAATCAAGGTGCTGTTGAGGGTGCTGCCAACACAGAATTAGGTAGCCGCGTCTTCCTTTATGAAGTAGTGGGTTTGCGTCAGAGTGAAGAAACCGACCAAACTAACTACCCAATTCGGAAAAGTGGCAGTGTGTTCATCAGAGTGCCTTACAACCGCATGAATCAAGAAATGCGACGTATCACTCGTCTAGGCGGCACAATTGTTAGCATCCAACCCGTAACTGCTCTAGAGCCAGTTAATGGTAAAGCCTCACTTGGGAATGCTACAAGCGTTGTCAGCGAGTTAGCAACATCTGGGGAAACTGCTGACAGTGAAGGGAATGGTAAAGCCACACCTGTAAATGCTGGTAGTGAAGCCAAAGGCCTCGCTAAATCATCAGCTGAAGAACAGCTCAAGAACAAGGACAAGAAAGGCAACACCATGACTCAAGCGAAAGCCAAAAAAGACCACGGTGAGGTTCCTGTTAACACTTACCGTCCCAATGCTCCGTTTATTGGCAAAGTAATATCTAATGAACCTCTAGTCAAAGAAGGTGGTATTGGTATTGTTCAACACCTGAAATTTGACATTTCCGCCGGGGATTTGAAGTATATAGAAGGTCAAAGTATTGGGATTATTCCACCAGGATTAGACAAGAACGGCAAGCCAGAAAAACTTAGACTCTATTCCATCGCCTCAACTCGTCATGGCGATGATGTGGACGATAAGACAGTATCACTGTGTGTCCGCCAATTAGAATATAAGCACCCAGAAACTGGCGAAACAGTCTACGGTGTTTGCTCTACACATCTGTGTTTCCTAGAACCAGGAGCAGATGTAAAAATTACAGGGCCCGTGGGTAAGGAAATGTTGTTACCCGACGATCCTGATGCTAATGTGATCATGATGGCAACCGGAACAGGTATTGCCCCCATGCGAGCTTATCTGTGGCGTCAGTTTAAAGATGCGGAAAAAGCAGCTAACCCAGAATACGAATTTAAAGGATTCTCTTGGCTAATATTTGGTGTGCCGACAACTCCAAACCTTTTATATAAGGAAGAACTGGAAGAAATTGAACAAAAATATCCTGATAACTTCCGCCTCACTCCTGCCATTAGCCGCGAACAAAAAAATCCTCAAGGCGGTAGAATGTACATCCAAGACCGCGTAGCAGAACATGCTGATGAATTGTGGCAGTTGATTAAAAACGAAAAAACCCACACCTACATCTGCGGTTTGCGAGGTATGGAAGAAGGTATTGATGCAGCCTTAACTACTGCTGCTGCCAAGGAAGGCGTAACCTGGAGTGATTACCAGAAGCAACTTAAGAAAGCTCATCGCTGGCACGTAGAAACATACTAAATTAGTCATTAGTCATTAGTCATTTGTCATTAGCAAAAGACAAAGGACAAATGACAAAGGAAACAGGATAATCAGTAGGTAGGGCAAACGCTCTACCTATAATTGTTATTGGTGAAATTGGGTGCAAAATGGGTGTGAAACTAGGAATACTGGGATTAGGCACCGTGGGAACGGGAACAGTGCAGTTGTTGCAAGATAGTACTGGGCGTCACCCATTGTTGCAAGAGATAGAAATTTATCGGGTGGGAGTGCGATCGCTTGATAAACCCCGTGCAGTAGAATTGTCTACGGAAGTAGTAACAACAGATTTAGAATCAATTGTCAACGATCCGGCGGTAGATATAGTTGTCGAGGTGATGGGTGGATTGGAGCCGGCGCGATCGCTCATTCTCAAAGCTTTAAGTAATGGTAAGCATGTAGTCACAGCCAATAAAGCAGCGATCGCCCGCTTTGGAGCAGAAATTTTCACAACTGCCAATCAAGCAGGCGTATACGTCATGTTAGAAGCCGCTGTGGGGGGTGGTATTCCAGTAATTCAACCCCTAAAGCAATCTTTAAGTGTTAACCGAATTCATACTGTAACAGGCATCGTTAACGGTACAACAAACTACATCCTGACGCGGATGCAAACAGAAGGCAGCAACTTTAATGATGTTTTAGCTGATGCCCAACGTTTGGGTTATGCTGAGGCTGACCCCACTGCTGATGTGGATGGCTTAGACGCAGCTGATAAAATTGCCATCCTGGCATCATTAGGCTTTGGTGGACGGATCAACCTCCAAGATGTTTATACTGAGGGGATTCGGCAAGTGAGCAAAACAGATATTGTCTACGCCGAAAAATTGGGATTTGTGATTAAATTGTTAGCGATCGCTAAACGTGATACTCCCTCATCTTCTCTTTCTGTCAGAGTTCATCCTACCTTAGTGCCTCGAACCCACCCTTTGGCTAGCATCAACGGCGTTTACAATGCCATTCTTGTTGAAGGAGAACCTATAGGGCAAGTAATGTTTTTTGGCCCCGGTGCTGGTGCTGGTGCAACTGCTAGTGCTGTCACTTCGGATATTTTGAATTTAGTTGCTGTCCTCAAAACTAATACAGCAGTTACAAATCCATTATTAACTTGTGGGCATCAGGAATATTGCCAAATTGCGCCGATGGCAGAACTCATAACTCGATTTTATGCCCGTTTTCTTACGAATGACCAACCTGGAGTTATCGGCAAATTAGGGACTTGCTTTGGTAACTATGGCGTTAGCTTAGAGTCAGTTGTCCAAACAGGCTTTCAAGGGGAACTAGCTGAGATTGTAGTTGTTACCCATGATGTACGCGAAGGCAATTTTAGGCAAGCTTTGGCAGAAATTCAGAATTTATCAGCGATCGAAAGTATTCCCAGTTTACTGCGCGTACTTTGAGATTGTTGGGAGTCAATATTATTCGGTTAAGGTAAGAGACGCGATGAATCGCCGTCTGTACAATAATCAGTCTTTCGTCTTGATGGCGATTTCTCGCATCTTTGGCGATCTAGAATTTTCATCAAAAAACTTTAACCGAACCGTATTGAGTCGGGAGTAAGGCTCGTCAAGTCGGCCCCAACAAAAACAGTTGAAATGTTGACATCGTTAATCTCGTTGACCATAACTTTAGTGTCAGCTGATACCATCCACAAGCACCAATCTATAAAAGATTCAGCGATAACTGGGCTTTGTCCTTCCAGCTTGTAATAACGACTAAACATAATCTCCATTTTGTCACTTCAAAAAATCCCAGCTTTCAGCCAAAGGAATCACCCAGACAAAGACCTCGTTATATTCGTCAGTTCGGGGATGCTTTTTAAAAGCCCTGCCACCACTGATTAATACTTCTGGGTAGTCTGGTAGTTCTGGGAGTTTAATTGTTTTGCGCTCACCATCACTACGAATTAAAACAACTTCCATTCCGTTTTTGTCACCTCAGTTTCTGTCTGGATTACTTAAATCCTGAAGACATTCATAGAAAATCAACACTCTCATTGATTTGTAGTAAGTTTTTTCTATTAGTCTAAAAAACAGCAGCGCCTGAAGTCTATTCACATTGCCAAGTCCGTTTTTGTCTCATTGTCGCTAAAAGCCTTATTTTAATCGCCCATTGGACACGCTAGACATTCCACTGGGCGATAAGCGTTTTTATTCAAATTAGTCAAAACTTTAGTGGCGTTTATCCTTGAGTGATGAGGCTTTGAGAGGTTGCCGCAAACTCAATTTAGTCAAGAATTAGTCAAAAGGTTTTTTGAAGGGCTGGAAGTAGTGGGTGACGAGGGATTTGAACCCGCAACCAATAGATTAAGAGTCACAGTTTCATGACAATTGCAATGCAAAAGCCCAGCAATTAGCTGCTGGTTAACTCAAAATTAGAAATTACAAATTCATCATTCTGGAGGCACTGGGCGATCGCTTTTATTTATTGCCAGGTCGAAAGCTCTCTGGTGATGCTCGGCGTTGATCCATGCATGGTAGAGGTTACTGTGAACTGACAGACTGTGCCCCATCTGCTGCGCTGCAAGGGTTATATCAATTCCATACTCTAGAGTGCGAATAGCCCAAGCATGACGCAGATCGTAAACCCTAAATTGTAAACCGTCATTTCGTCTAAACCTTTGAGTAACAGTTCTGCCAATTGCAGAATTACTTCGATTTAAATTGATGTCGGGGATTTTGACATTTTGCAACCCAAATGAATCAAACCACTCTGGATGGAAAGGCCAGATTTTTCTATAACCAGTCTTTCCAGCGAGGACGGTAATAATTTTATTCCCTGCTCGTAACTGCTCTAAATCTAAGAAAAATACTTCATGATTTCTCAATCCGTAAGTGGCAAGCATTCCAAATATCCACTGCCACTTCGCATCGACTAAATTTGAATGGCATTCAAGAATTAATTTATCTGTCGGCAGACTACGGATCTGTCTACTTCTATAGCCATAGCTTCCTGAATAAGAACTAGGGTTAAAATCAAGGTCAGCAAATTTAGCCAATAATCGCAGTGTCAGACAAAATCGTTTCCGGGTTCTAGTATCTGGTGTGGTTGTTAAAATGGCTTGCTTTAGTACTTCAGCATTAAGTATTTCGTGTTGAGGCAGTGTTTTAAAAACTGTCTGATATTCAACCTTCCATGTACTTTCTGTTTTAAAGTTACGTTGCCTTTTCTCAAAATAATCTTTCTCGAATTCTTGAATCAATTCACCAATAGTTTTCACTTTACTATTCTGTGGTTCTGATTTTAAATAATCGTTCCAATCAAAGGTTTTAGTATCGAGTCTCAGCCTGAGAAGCTTACCTTCCTTCTCAGCAAGTTTTACCCCGTCGAGGGTAGCGACAGTAATATTTATTTTTTGTTGATGCCAGCCGTTTTTTAATGCCAAAGGTTTTGGGGGAAGCGTTGCACGCAAATAAAGCCTGCTGCCAATTTGTTCAATTTTGATGCCGTAAATACGGAGTCTTCCGTTAGCCTCCTTAAGAGCGTGTTCAATATTTTTCATGAAATTCCCATTAAAAATCCATCCCAAAATGAAGTAGGTTTTCATCTACTTCTCATTGGGATAAATTCACTTGCTTTCAGTTAGTGGTTTCGTGCGACAGTAAAGGCTTAGAAGAGTGGATCAGACATTGACTTAATTACTTCTAGCGATGAATAACTTGCGATCGCACTCCTCAGAAGCGCGATCGCCTTCAACTTTTGAAAGGCTCCATAACTCTGCCAGCAATACCAGAAATAAAGCCCAGAGACACGCCACACCAGACATAAGAAGGTCTGACAAACATAGTGGCAATGCCAATAACGCCAGACCAAAACAGACCTGTTGCTAATATCTTCAATCCTTTACCCTGTTCATGGCTGTTCAGGGCTTCGGCAATGATCCGCGAGTTCTCCAGCGAGGTAGTAATTTTGAGAATATCCGCTTGGCATTCGCGCTCAATTCGCGCGATCGCATCTCGATCCGCCTTGACTGGAGACGATGCCATTTTGACAAGCACCAAACTTAGCACTTCGTTACCATCCATTCCTCTGTCCCTCCTCTAAAATTTGTTGCAACAGATGCTCTGCTTCGTCCCACTGACGACCACCCATTTTGAGAATCTGCTCAATAACATAGGTTTTACCTTTGACTTCCAAAAGCGACTTAATCGCCAGATAGAAGACTTTCTCGCTGGAAGTGGAAGTTTCTTTAGTTCGATCCGCGCTCGGCTCTTTATATAAGTGTTCCAGGCTGGTGGTTAGCTCTTGCTTAACTTCCGGCGGGTAAGTCGGTGCATCGCTGTAGGCTTCGTAAAGTGCCTGCTCTTGCTGTTGGGTGTGCAGCGCAAATTCGGTTTGCTCTAACTCTTGGTTCATAGCCGCAAGTGCTGCACGTCGAGCATCCTGGACAATCAATCGCCGCGATTCTTGAACAAGTTGCACTGATGCAACAAGTGCCAAGCTGTAGCTGATTCCCTTGGCGATCGCGGGAACTGGAGAAAGTGCAGTTAACCAAAAAGCCGCAGCACTAGCTAATAAACAGTTGGTTTTCACCCACCGAGAAGCCATGACAGCATCCCTCCCAGAACAATCGAAACTGCGATCGCAATCAGCAAGGCATAATAATCTGGTTCAGATAGCTTGAGAAACTGTCTCGCCGCGTCATCTGTCAGCAATGCAAGCGCTAATGCAACACCACACATAATGTAGATAACCCACATCACACGGAATAAAGCAGGATGCAGCGCCCCTAGCCAAGCCACTGAGCTAGAGGCGATACAGCCCAGAAGGAACCAAGCCCCCAGGTGTACCGCCTTTGCCATTAGTATTTTTCCTTTATTTTGGCTTTGAGTTCGTCAATTCGTTGCTGGGCTTTGTTTTCAGCTCGGTCTAAACCAAAACCCAGTTTTGCATATTCTGGTCTGAGCGTGTGCAGATGCCTTGCTGTGGAAGCATCAGCGCGTTTTTTCGTCAGTTCGCTATCAGCAACTCCCTTGATGTAGTTACGATGGGCAGTGTGTACCTGTGTGTCCGATTGTTCGAGTTTTTTCAGGGACTTGTAAGCGCGTTTCGCCTGACGCGCTTCAAGTGTTTTTTGAGTTGCAACTCGCTTGAGTGCGTCAGCCTCAGCCTTATTAAAGTAACGTGGTGTATCATTGACGGGTGCTGTCCTGACAGTCTCCCAACTCCCCGCATTCACTGGGTTAATGACGGTTGGATCTGTTGGAGATAGCACCTTGTTTTTATCTATGCCGTGTCCCCCGGTGGAAAGGGACGATTCATTACTCTTGTTGGTGGACTTTGCAGCGCTGGTAATTCGTGCAAGGATTCCCATTGTTTACTTCCTATCTACAAACTTGAATCTTTACTTTCTCTAACTGCTGGCTTTGCGCTTTCATTTCGCGCAATTGCACTTGATCCGCACTTTGGTAAGTGGAGATTGCACCTATACTTAAACCGGCGACTAACGCAGCTGCAAGCATGACTAAAAATGCAGCAAGATTATTCCCGGCTGGTGCGGGTTCTGGATCGGGAACTGGGTAAAATTCCCCAGTGAACGGCACAACTTTGCTGGTGCGCTGCTGCTTAGTCTGTTTCATCTCCTCCCTCCAAAAGTCTTGGCTGATAAGTGGGTAAGAGTAGATGCTCGGTTCCGGCGTTGATGGCAGCGCGGACTGATGTTTGCACTATTTGGCGCTGTTGGGGTGTGGGATTGTCCCGCATCTGCTTGATGCGTTGCAATGTTCGCCCCGGCAACAATCGCCAGTATTCCTCTGCAAGTCGCTGTGCATCCTCCTCTAGAAGCGATTCAAGCAAATCGGGTGCGTCGGATTCTGCATCAATTTCTGCATCGTCATCTGTTGCAGTTTTCGTTGCACGGTGGGACTTGAGCATTTCAACTCCCGCATCAGTCCACAGTTTTTGCCCGTGCTGATCGATTGCAACGTGAACGTCAACCTGGAACACTTCAGGGTGGCGACGCATCCACGAACGGATGGTACTTTCTGGAATGCCCGTTTCTCGCGCTGCTTCAGGAGTGGTGTACAGGTTCGGCATTCTGCCCCCAGCGAACTTGATCGATAATCGCTTGCATGATTCCTGCCTGGTCAGAGAGTGAGAGCTTATCTCTCATGTCTTTTGCGATCGCAAAAATTTCACCCCGAACATCTCCGTCTAGCTGGCAACCAATATGTGATGCCAAAACGGTGAGAATAACCAGCTTTTCTCGCTTGGTCATTTTCTCAAATGTGCTGCCGTACTCCTCTTGAATTGTTTCTAGGAGCGAATTATCGCCTGGAGTATAAGCCGTGTAGTAGCCTAATGGCTTGGACATTGGTAAAATCTCCTTAAGATCAAAACCTTTTAATTTGTTGTGTTGGCGATCGCTTGCGAGTAGCGATCGCCTTTTTACTTGCACTGCTAACCCTGCGACGCTACGACTTACGGGTGAATGCAGTTGTCAGTTGTCAGTTGTCAGTTATTGGGCATCAGGTACAGGGTGTTTCCGCGCAAGGTGGCGCGGGTGCTTTCTCCGGTTGCAACGCAAAGGGTTAGGCGTTGGGGAGCGATGCTGTGTTGCAAGTTTTGTCATACACAACTTTCTAATGCTATATTGTCATACATAACTAAGTCAATGGTTTTGTACAACAAAATTATTCCGTAATACAATATGGTGGGGATGACGTTGTGATTTTAAACTTAGATGGCAAGGCCCAAGAAACTAGCGGAAGATTCGATGATAGTCTCAGTGCGAATGAGTCGTGCGGACTGGGAAAACTTCGAGACAGTAGCCCAAGCTATGGGTTACAGCAAAGCAGATTTGCTCAGAATGGTTGTCGAGGGGAAAATTCCAGTGGGGCAAGTGCCCTCAAACGAAATTCAGATAATGGGAAAATCCTCCAGCGCCTCAAACTGATTGAGTCTAAGTACTCTAATTACGTTGAGAATCAACAAAAACAGCTTGAGGCGCAATTAATTGAAAGTAAGACTCATAAACTAGAGCTTGCCCAAGAAATAGCAGAGCTAGAACAAGAAATTTATAATCTGATCTCAGAGTCCTCTGACAACGAAAAAGAACAAAAATAAAGCCGTTTGCCTATTTGGGTAAACGGCTTTATTCGTGGCGTATCGGCTCACTTGAAATCGGAGTGCGATCGCCACGAACTGCTGCTTTATTAGCGAACTCTAGTAAAACTTGATACTTAAGTGATGAATAGCAATATTTTGAGTTACGAGAAAAAGTTCAAACACAAATACGGGTATCTTCTGATGCAAGCATCAATAGACCCCGTAGATGGTGGAATGAGTTGCTCTACCAACTCAATTCACTATGGAAATTTTAGTCAATCTCATAATACTTCTGTACCTCGTAATTGCAGTAATACAGCTAATCGAATATCTTCACTGCCGATGGAAAAACTTTATGGCGCATCGTGCCACCACTCCACGCGGCAAAGTCTCTCACTCATACCGGAACGATCCAACAAACAGAGCATTGCAAAGCGATTTACTCATCTTGCTCAAAGGAGATGTAGCCACAGCAAAACGCCTTTTACTACAGCAGAGACGACGAAATCCCGGCAAGTCAGACAACTGGTATCTAGAAAAAGTAATTTACGACTTGGAACGCGATCAGCGTTGGTAATTAATTCCTCAATACTCAAAGTTTTGCGGCGGCTGACCAGCACTAGGAACAGCCGCCATTTTTATTGACCAATCTTGATTACTAACCATGAAAATAATTCTAAAAATCACCACTGGGGAAATAGTCGCAACAAAGGAATTGGTCGGCTTACTTGAATTCCCTGGTTTCATTTTCCATCAAGGACATCTTTACAAACGAGTAGAACAAAGTCTCTCGGAGGCAACTTACCAGTGGGAGCCACATTTGCATATCTAACACCCAATGACCAATGACAACTCAAACAGCAATCAACCAATTAGAAACCGAGATTAATCGCTTGGGTTGGACATGGCAGCATCCGCGAATCCAAAAATTCCTTCAGGAGTCTGCCGCTAAAGTGAACCGCCCTGTTCCCAATATCACAGCCCTTTCTCATAAGTACATTGTCCATCTAACCAAGCTTGTTCATGCCTACTGGGAATGTCAGCACATCATGGGAATTCTAGCTATCGACTGGAAAGATCCTCAAATAATTGCCACGTTCCAAAAATACGGTTATCCCAGCAGAATGCCACTGAAGGGATGGGAAGAACTCGTTAACGAACTGGACAAAAGGTGGTTTGAGTCAGGAGGTGGATTCTAAACAGCAACTAGGCGAATTGTCGCACAAAAAAAAACTCACCAACTTAGACATTGGTGAATCAATTACCAAAAAGATTGAGTAAAAAATGAACAAATACTTAATAAGATTAAGCGGTCAAATAACCGTTAATTTCCTGTATTCTATCACATCAAATAATTCAAAGCTAGCTAATGGGGGGACAAGAAAATGGTAGTAATCCCCTATACATATACCGAAGAACCAAACTTTAAATCTGTTGATGACAGGCTCCCGCCGCAGAATATTGAAGCAGAAGAAGCGGTGCTAGGTGGTATATTGCTTGATCCAAATGCAATTTATCAAGTTAAAGACAGACTAAGAACAGAACACTTTTATATTGGCGCACATAGAGATATCTATCAAGCTTGTCTTCGTGTTTGCAAAAAAGGACTACCAGCAGGCGGTTCATCGGGATTATTGCACGTTACTAGCTGGTTATCAGACCATGATTTATTAGCAAAAATTGGTGGCAGAAATAAATTAGCTACTCTTGTTGATAGAACAGTTAGCGCTATCAACATTGATAGTTTAGCTACATTAGTAATGCTAACAGCCCGACGTAGAGAACTTATAAAAGCAGGCAATGAACTTATACATTTAGCTTACGATACTGAAGCAGAATGGACAGATATTTGTGTAGCTTCTAAAAGCAAAGTTCTCTCAGTAATTGAAACCCCACTAGCTCCAACAAAAGAAGAGAATGAGTTGTGGCATCACAAGAAGCTAATAAGTGAACTAGAAGATGTTTACCTTAAAACATCTGACCCTAGTCTGAAACTATACAGGCTTAATCTACTAGCTAATGCTCACCCTGAGATAAAAAAAGGAATAACAGGACTTGAAGACCTCTACATAAAATCACTGTGCGCCACAGTCGAGCCACGCAAAAGCTTAGATCAACTTGAAGAGGAAATAGGAACAGAGGGAAGGAAATGGCTTTTAGGAGGGATACTCGCACAGGCAACCACCGCGCTAGTTATTGCCGATGGTGGCGTGGGTAAAACCAAATGGCTTTACGACTTGCTCCACTGCATCGCCTCCGGTAAAAACTGGAATGGGTTTCCTGCCACCGCCGATAGTCGCCGCGTTTTGATTTATCAAGGTGACGAGTCAAAACACGATATGCTCCAGGCGCTCAACAAGCGCGGATTCAAACCAGGTACAGAAGTTCGCCAAAGGACAGAAGTTAGATTTGGCTGGAACACTGACGCAATGCCGATTTTGTACCAAGACGCAAATGAATTTAAACCTGCAATCGTGATGATCGACTCCCTGACCTTTGTTAACCGCCACTCCCTTTACGACGAAAACAGAACAGAATACTCTCGCCCAGTCCTGGAGCTAAACAAGTTCGCGGCAGAAACAGGGATAACCGTAGTCATTGTTCACCACACCAACAAAAGCGGAGGAGCTAGGGGGACAACAGCAGTTAGGAACGCCGTCTCAGAAGTTATCAAGCTCGAAAAAGACACCAACCCCAGCGCTAACCCCCAAGAGAAAATTCTCACGATCGAGAAATCGCGATCGCGCCGCTTCCCTGCGAGCTATCGCCTATTTTTCAACGAAGAGGATTTTAGTTTTTCTCTGTTAGAGGAAGTTGGGCAAGAACTCGGCTCACCAGACAATTCCACTAAAGACCGCATCGTTAAGTTTTTACAGGAACACGCTAACAAGAAATTTGAAGCTGAAGAAGTAGCTCACTATATCAGCACGACCTCTGGTAACGCACGGCGCTGCTTATCGCAATTAGCCAGAGACGGACTAATAAGCCTTGACGAGAGAAGCCTTAGCGGGACGAAAAAGCTGTATTACATTGCTTGGGAATCCGAAAATTGTAGTACAGAAATTCTGTTACAAAGTGCAACAATAACACCATCTCCGCGGATCACCTCTGAAAATGACTCAAACACTTATCATGACGAGATAAATGGCAAAAATGATGATGTGTATAAAAACGATGGATCACCTGTGATCACCTCTATGATCACCTTGACGGATCACCTTACCAACCACAATACCAACCATTCCCTAGAAACCATTTCAGCCGATAACTTGCCAGAGAATTTGGAAGGTGATCATCTAAGTACATCAAAAATTGCAATTTTATCAAATCCTGAATCAGAGAAAAAAATCAACATCAAGAACGATCGCCCGATCACCTTAGCCGGAAACGCAGAACCAGCAAGCAATCCAGAAGGTGATCCGGCAAGGCGATCGCAAGGTGATCATAAGGTGATCCAATGCGAGTGTGATCGCCTCGATGACAAGAGTCATGTATTACAGTCCACAGAGCAAGAATTGCCCCCCTTGCCTTTGATTAAGGAGAAGTATAGATATTGGAGCCAGACTTACCAGCGAGAAGTAGAGGCATTTAACATTAATGATGAGTTGCTAGAGGTTAGTTGTAAGATTCCTGGGCGAGGAACGCAGAGTTTACCCTTTACCGACTTGCTAACTTGTGAACAGTCGCCCAGACACGCTTTCAGTGCAGGTGACAAGGTAGTAATCCTGGAGGGCAAACAGAAGAACAGTTTTGCCACCATCACTACCATTCGAGCCGATGGCATCTGGTTAAAATCTGACGATCGCAAAAAACGACTTGCAAAACCTTACTTTCCGCATCAACTAGCAAAAGCCTGACATTATAATCCGCCGGAGTGCGATCGACAAGTATTGCAAAATCATAAAAAAGCTTATGCCAGCAGTTACTGACATAAGTCCCCATTTGTCATTCGTAGTGTAGCTGAACGTGTGCTGTATTTGGTTTATTCCCCCTTATCGTCGTCATCATCGGCGGCATCCTCGGTAGAGATGACCATGTTCACACAGTCAGACCCAGCCTCAAAACCGATGATGGTAAACGTTTCACCATAAGCATCTGTCAAGCAGATATGTGCATCACTCGGAAAGTCTTGTAATTCTTGAATCAGTTCTTCTACAGTCAGTTCTTTGGTTGTAGTAGTCATATTTTTTCTCCTTTAAAAAGCGATCGCACCGATCAGAGGAGAGTGCGATCGCAACTTGTACTGAAATCTAACATCTATTAGTTTTAGGCTTTACTGCCTTGAGCTTCACTACCTTATCCGCCCCAAACCTTATTTGTCACAGGTTGGGATTTATAGAGTTGCGATCGCTCCCCTTAATTGGTCAGCGGCGATGTCGATGTAACGCTCCAAAGACTTGATATCCTTGTGTCCCGTAATTCGCTTAATCGTTGCCAAGCTAATACCGTTATTGTGCAGATTGGTAACAAAACTTCTACGAGTACTGTGAGTACTAACACCTTTACTTGCTAGCCCTGCCTTCTCAACAGCGCTAGTGAGAATATCGTAGGCATTACGCCAACAGATATGTTTTTCAATATCTCGTCCAGGGAAAAGCCAAATACTGTCTTTGTCTGGTTTGTAGTAGCCTAGCTGCTCGCGCAGCAGTTCATGGATCGGAACTTGGCGAGTTTCGCTGTTTCCGTCTGGGTCTTTCTTGCGAGTGGTAGCTCTGAAAGTAATTTCTGAGTATGGCTTGCCATCAGTATCGTAAACATCGGAAACCTTCAACTGAATTAAAGCTCCCCAGCGTTCGCCAGTGTACCACCCCAAGGCGAAAAGGATTTTGTACTTTTCACTTACGATTTGTCTGCGGATTTTAGAATATTCATCATTGGATAATGTAGCAGCTTGTCCGCTTCTGTTATTTTTCATATTAAGAACCAACTTTTAGATATTCCACTTTTACTTTGACTAATGGTAAAAGTGGAATTTACTTTCTATCTGCGATAAGCAAATATAGGCTCTATCGTATTACTGGCAATGGTTTGGCGTAATCCGTGAATACTCCACTTCTACATAAAAGTGGAACATTTACACAATTTTCATTGCCCCATAAAACAGAAGAGTAACTATTTACAAATCTCTTCAAAAAAATGACAGCACTAAATATAGCCACAGATATTCCATCTCAGATTGACACATTAGAAAAACTTGCTGCGTGGGTAGGATCGGCGCTATTTAGTATCAATCCGACACTCGTTGTTGTTGAGGGAGCGGGGTACACGGAGCGTGCTTGCCAAGCAGGGAACTTTTTCGTAGCAGCTGATGCAAAGACACGGATGATCGTCAGGGTATCGCTGGAAGTGTCGTCCGACCAGGCAAGCGGTGCAAATAAAAACTGGACATATATTCAACCATTGAGTAATACTGCCTTACCCGCCGCATTTAAGCAGAATTAATAGCAATCGGTGAACCATTATGGAAAACCCACGCCAATTTGCTTCACTTGATGCCAGCGATGCGGCGTTGCACGGCTCTCTTACAAATCGCCCTGCAAGTGGCGTTCCTGCTGGCGATCCAATCGATTTTGAAGCTATCAGCGCTCGTGTCAGGTATGAGCGAACGCTACCAAATTACGAGTACAAAGAAAGCCCTGCCGAACTTGCATTACGGCTGGAGCGGCAAGCTGCTGCCGAACAACGAATAAAGGCTGAAACGGCTGCTACAAACGAGCGCAACAGATTGCTGTTGGAGCGAGAACAAATACAGCGAAACGGACTACGAAACCGCATCAGTGGAAGCGAGGTTGTGGATGCAGAATTTGTGCAACCAACACGGCGCGAATCACCACTGTCTCAAATCCAACGATCGACGCCGGAACGCCAACCCTTGCCATCAACAGGCGCACCACCGCCAACCCTAAACGGTACAGCAGCACGCGCTGACTCACTGGTAGAACCGACTGCAACACCACGCCCTGCGATTATTCGTGAAGCGATTGGTAATACCGTCGGCGGTATTGGGCAAGCACTACCAAAAACGTTGCCACAGGCAGCTGGTAGGCTTGTTGCTCCTGGCGTTACAGCTGGACTGACATTTGCAGGTGCGTTAATCGCTGGACAATCCGTTACCCAGGCTGCTACAACCACCGTCGGCGTCGTCGCTGGTAGCGTCGTTGGTGGCATCATCGGCACTGCCATTGGCGGGCCCCTTGGTGGATATATCGGCTCGTCTATTGGTGGTTTTGCTGGTGGTTATCTGGCAAATGCACTTTTTCCCCCACAACTGCCCTCTGGGGTGGGACACCTGGAGTCAAATGCACCAAATTACCCGCCGTTTGTTGGCGGTCAAGGTGTTGGAGCGCTTTATTCTGTGCGATGCACTTGGAAGACTACCTTTAATGGATCGCCTGGTGATAATCAGGTAATGAATGCTGATGTTTACGGGCCAATAAGCGATATTCATTTAGAAGAAAATCCGCTAGAAGGCGCACCAGGTTGTCGGATCATTGCTCGAAACGCCGATGGCAGCATATTAAATCGGATACAAGGGAGCGGTTTCGCCCCGGCAGTAAAACCATACGGACTTCAGATATCCATTGCTTACGTCAGTGGAGGGACGCAAGATAGATACATTGACAAGACCGCACCAACACCCCCGCCGGACAACACACCTTACCGTTACGACACTTCCCCAATCGGCAATGACAATACAATCCCTTCTGGTAAGCCAGCCGCAGGGTTAAACAAAGGCAAGGATAAACAAGTCGCTCCCTCGATGCCTTCAAATAACACCCCAAATGGAGCGCCATTCTTTCCCGGTCACGGTGGACTAGCCCCCTCATATCTGCCTAATCCCGAACATCAACCATCAAACCTTGGTGGTATGTTGCCAGCAATGCAGCCACTACCACAGCGTCAATCTTTACCATTTGCCGAACCAGAGGACATTGCTGTACCACGCATTACACCGATGCTTTCAAGCGGTGAAGCATCGACAACAGCCCTGAATCCGTCAACGTTCGCATATCCCGCGTATGTACCGGAAACAGCGAAGCCTGTACCAATTAGTGATGCTCTATCGCCCGTGCCAAAGGCAAAATCAGCACCGATCGCAAAAACGCCAACAGAAACGGCATTAGATCAACAAAAGAAAGATTTTGAAGAACAGATTGGACGTATTACTGCGATCGCAACGGCAATTGCAGCCTTAACACCAGCGATACAAGGTATACCAGACGCGATCGCCAAATCTCCCACCGTACAAGCTGCAAACAAAGAAACCACCCAAGGCGCGGTATGCGAAATTGCTCAACCTGGGGGATGTCTGGGAAAAGCAATAGATGATTCTGCCAATAAAGTTAATCAAAATAATAATCAAAATACAGCTAACCTTCTAGACAAAATTAATGCTGGTGCAAACGCTGCTCAACTAGCACTTTTAGAATTAATCAATACAAAACTTGGCGATTTAATTCCTGGTGGGATATCAGGTAAATTGCAAAGGCTCAGTCAATGGCTTCATCTTGATAGAGTCCTGAATATTTTGATTTGGTGGCAAACTCTTCATAATGCCTATATGCTTTCTGCTAACTTGGGACAGACATTAACTAGTGCTATCTCAAATGTTCTCGCAGCAATTGGCATTAAAGATGCAGAGGGAAGCCCATTAAATATTGGTGAAATATTAGGAAGTCAATTTGATTCTCTAGCCAAATCAGTAATTGGCGAGAGTGAATGGGGAGGAATAAAAGCTGAATATAAAAAATGGAATCGAATTTATCAAGCCGCTGCCAATCTGATGAATTCAATTCAATCAATTGGGTATTCCATTCTCAGTGCTTTGGAAGTTGTAGGCTCTTGGGTCGCCGTAATTGGCAATGCTCTGCGCAAATGGGGTGAAGTTGGAGAAAGTGCCTATAGATGGATGAATCCTACACCCGATTTTCAAAATAAATTCTTTACCGCTTTAGAAACAACTGAAAATGTAGTTAGCCAAGTTGATATCGTTGCTTCCGAAGTCTTAAGCGTTCAAGATACAGTTACTCAAATTGGAACTCAAAAGACCGAATTTCTGAAAGCATTAGGTCAAGAACCAGATGGCAAGCAAGGTACTACGCCACCGGAAGCAACACAAGTTAAAGCTGGTTTTGATCTCTCCAAATTAGTGAGCGCTACTGGATTAGAACTTAATGATACAGATTTTGAAGCTGACGAGGATAACTAATAATGCCATTACCAGATAATTTTAGCGAATGGGAACACTTACAAGATACTGTAAGACTCTGGCACAATAAAGCAGTAAATCAATATTTTAAGAATACTGAATCCGATAGTATAGACACTCCTAAGAAATCTCTAAAAGTGGCTTGCCTGATGAAAGATTCTGATACTTCAACAATGACATTAATGAGAATGTGGTTGTTTGAAGTAACAGCCGGAAGATTACAAAGCGTGCAGCGTCCCGTATATGGTATTCCTTGGTTCAATGTCCAGTCCGAACGGACTTTTAAACCTCAAGTAAAACTTTATTTTTTAGAGCCATACAATTTTGAACTTCACAGTAATGAATCAACTCCTCAGTTAGAAGGTGAAATTACCTTTAGATTAATGCATGAATCCAGTGAAACTATCAGTAGGAGCGATGCAGAACGGTTAGCCAGACAAATCAAAAACATCTTTGCTACTCCTCCATTTGTCTGGCATAAAGGACATTTTAAATGCACCTACACAGACAAAGAACGCGGTTATGAATTAAAACTTTTAGTTCCCAATAAAACCGAGGGCGAACGAATCATCAGAGCAGTCCTAGAAATTCAAGAACACCCCTTTGAGCGAGACTTTATCCAATTTATCGACAACGATCGTACTTATTCCACAAGTCCCGGAACTCATCGCGTCTACGGGCGTACAGTCAAAAAATTCGTTCGCAGAAGATCGAGTCAGCTAAATTTCCGCTTTGCCCAACTACTCGTCTGGGGCAAACAAAATCCGATTAACTTGGTTGCCACATCTGGTTCTCGCCTTAGAAGTGTCATTGAGCGAGTTTAGCCAGAATCATGCCGAATCATGACAAAAATTTAACGGACAACATATATGTTATCCGGCTGGAAATAGTGACTTGTAATTGCTGCTATGACTGAATAACAGACAATTACTGAGTAAGAAATAAAACTAATATGTCTAGACGCAAGAGCGCTCGTGAACTAGAAAACCAGCTTAAGTACGCCAAGGCAAGAGAAGCCTATAACCCACCACAAAAAGAAGATGGTGCAGCCACTCAACGCCGCCCAAAAACTGCTGTTAAGTATGCGGTACTTTCTCCTTTAGCTACGGCAGATTCAGCTTTTACCATCCAGGTATCCGCGGCCGGAATACAGTTTTTCGGAGGAATTACAGCATTAGGTTTAGCAGCAGCTGCTACTGACCCTAGCGCTCCTCGTGGTTTTTCTCCGGCTCAAATGCGAGCAATGGTATCTGATAGCTCCCCTAGTACTGTTCGCGCCAAAGGATCAAATCGTCCGTACACCCGCTATGGCAGGGGGAATAGAGACAGCAACGCTCAGTACAATTATTCTGCCGCAGTCACCGCCGCAACTCCTACTGCGCTTGATACCAAAGTCAAAGGAATTTTTACCTCTATCAAAGACAATCTTGGTGGCAGTTATGGGCGCGTCTGGTTTGAGTCAGAGCGTTACCCCGTAAGCTCTAGTGGTTGATGATTAATGAAGATTGATATTTCCGTGCCTGTCATCTGGTATCCAGGTCAATCAGGAGAAGAGTTTGCCGAGGAATTGAACTTAATGATGGCGCGAAGTGCAATGACCCGCGACTTTCTCAACGGTGAAATTCCCCCAGATCATCTCTTAGATTTCATCAATGACCAAGGCTTTGATGTTTTTGATGTGGCCCAAGATTGGGACTTAGGCGATGGCATTATTAGCTGACATTAGAGCAGTTGGCGCTTGGGAGCTTTTCTATTATCAAAAGCTTTCAGGCAACCCCCAAAATCGCAGAATTAAAGCTCCAATCATCGATCCGGTTGAATTGCCTTTTGTCACTGATAAACACATTTTATTGGTAGGAGCATCATCAAGTAAAGCAAAGCCAACGTGGTTACGTGCTGGATACCTTTATCAGCAAATAGGCGGGATTCATATCGACGACACGGTGATTTATGAGGGGTTGGGAAGTGTGCCCAGCACTGAAACAGATTTCAATCGCTCTCTTGTTAAGCTCAACAGCATTGATTTAATTAGATTTACCCAAATTACCAATGATTACCGATTGCGTTTTGAGGCGATGCCTTGGATTGAAGAAGTGACCTTGGGTGTTTGGGTGTATACGGGAACCGTAAGCGACTCAACAGAAGAATTAATTCAGACTGTTAGAGCAAAACTTGAAACGATTGAATTTAAAGTTGATAATTTGCTATGATTCTTACTTTTTCTGCTTTAGGTGAATTGCAGTTGACACTAGTCAGTTTTCAGATAATTTAGTTGACCCAACAACGTAAAATGCCGTGGAAATCCTTGGGCACTTTTGAGATTACAAGTACTTGGACTCTAACAGATATTCTCAGCACAGAGTTATTTAGAATCCAACACATTTGTAGTGTTGATTCGACAAGTGATATGTATTTTAGAGCTTTAGTTGCCCAAGGGTTTGATGACAATGGTATCAACATTTTTAGTCCTCAAAGGTTAACTTACAGAGAAGAAAAAGAGATTTTATATCTGCCTTTACTCAAAGGAATGACTACGCAAAGATTAGCTTTCAAGCGACTAGATAAATCTCTAACTCCCTGGCAAATCAATATAGAAGGTTTTCACTCATCTAATGTTATGTTTTATTCTTCCATCAACAAACAGCAGGCTACGAATGCTCAACCAATTAACGATGTTAGTGTTACCACAACTAAAACTACAGTTGTCGGCGAAAAGGCTGATGGAAGTAGGCATTCATGCCTGCTTACAAATGTAGGCCCCTCAACAGTTTATTTTAAGTACGTAACTGTTGGGACTGATCCAACGGCTAATACTGTGACTGTTTCTGCTAGTAATTATGATTTTTCACTCGCTCCCGGCGAGAAATTTCTTGATGATAATTCTAGTCAAAATGCCATTGTTGGCATTTGTACAGGAGTGCTAACAACAACTGCCAAAGTTAAAGTTACTGAATACATCTATTCTTAAGCACTAAGGAATGATGTGACGGTAAGAATACAGCGCTATTACCAACTCTCTCGAAATAACACTAACTATTAAATTCAAGGTTGATAATTTATGACGACATTAAGTTACACCGCATTAGCTGAAAAATTACCTGCCGGTTCAATTGAATTTGTTGGAAACAATCAACTCAAACTCAACCTCAGCTTATTAACTGAGAGTGGAAGCACCTTAACTACAGATACTTCTTGTGTTAAAGGAATGGTCAAGCTTTTGCAAGGCTTGTCTGTATTAACGAATCAAGTAAATGAAGCTCGAATTGCTGCTAACTTACCTCCAATTCAATTTGCTTCTCAACAGCTTACAGGGACACCAGAAGCGCCAGAATTTGAATTTACGGTGCGAGTCAAAGTTGATACTGCATTGTTTGTTGATAATCTTGATGACCCGACTGAATAATGATTAACAATACTCAAGAATTCGGTGGTGTTGCCAAGTTTAGCAATTGTACCAATGCTGACAAATCGCTAACTAGCAATATATCTGACGTTGTTTTGAATGCTAACAGTTCTAGAAGTTACGCAGCATTTGTAAATAACTCCTCAATTGATATCACGATTATTTTGGGTGATAAAGCAAATGCAGCAGTTGGTAAAGGAATTGTTTTAAAGCCTCGTGGAGGTAGTTATGAAATTAATAGTAATAACCTCTACATAGGCAAGGTTAGCGCCATTGCTACCAATAATTGCAAACTTTCTTTTGTGGAGTGTATTGAATAATGGCTCTTTATAATCCGGCTACAGCGACACTAGTTGAATCAACTAGTGGTACTTCAACTCCGACTACAGTTGCTTCTAGTACTAGTAGCCAGACAATTCTTGCTGCCAATTCCAACCGCAAAGGTGCAACGATTTGGAATGATAGCACTGCTACTCTATATCTAGAATTTGGTACAACTGCGACAACAAGCGCATTTACTGTCAAATTATCTCCCGGTGGATATTATGAAGTGCCATTTCATTACACTGGTGTAATTAGTGGTATTTGGTCGACTGCTAACGGTAATGCTTTGGTTCGGGAGTTGACATAATGCCTTTGTATATCCCCCCTGTTTCTTCTAGTGGACTTATTTACATCCAATTAAGGGAACTCCAACCATCTGGAACAGAGGGGGGAAATGCTACAGCAGGAAGTTGGAATAAACGAAAGCTTAATAGTATTGCGACTGATGACACTGCCTCGGTTACGCTTTCTAATAATGAGTTTGTATTGCCTGCTGGAACTTATATATTGAATGCAGTTTCACCTTTTTATAGAACTGCAACATCAAGAATTAGGTTAAGGAATGTTACTGATAACATTATTTTGTTGAATAGTAGCTCGATCTATCCTGGGTCTGGTGTAGATGTTCAATGTTTAGCAGAACTTAGTGGCAAGTTTTCAATAGCTGCAAATAAATCTTTAGCGCTTGAATATCGAGTCTTTCGGAATCAAGATTCAGCTTCTTTAGGGCTTTCTAGCGGTTGGGGAGTCGAAGAAATATTTTCGATAATTGATTTGTTGAAATTATAGTTATTAAATAATGAGTACGCGGACAGTCGTAGCTGTTACTCCTTCTAATCCCCCAGGAATAACACTAACTTTAGAAAGTACTGGTATATTTTTAGGGATTCTTGTTAGTGCTTCTGTTCTTGGTGGTATAGCTGTTACTGTCATCAGCAAAATGAATCGAATTTCAAATTCGATTACTCAAATTGAAAAAACCCTTGAAGAACAAGCGAGGAATGCTGAAAAAATTCGTGAGATTGATAGAACCTTGGCTTTACATATTCAAGAATATGTAAATCGAAAAGATGTTATTCAAATGCTTCTGGGGCAGCTGAACGAAAAGATTGACCACAAATTTAAAAGGGTATTGTTTTACACAAGGGATATCCAGCGGTTTCTCCAACGCGATACCGATTTTAAGATCCGCGAGTATGAGGAAACGACTCAGCCGGATGAATAACTCACTGGGGATTCACTCTAGACAATTGAGAATGGGGAATAGAGAATGGGGAATTTATAGTCAAGTTGGAGACAACTCATAGTTAACTCATAGTTAACTTAAAGACTTGAGTGCATATTTTGAGATGCCCCTGTATAGCTTCGTCCCAGGTAGGGTAAAAGTTTCTTTTTCCATCGCACCGGCCACCCATGACCAACGTTTCAAATACCATTGGTAGCGAATTAGAGTTACAACTACCAGGATTTAAGTCTATGCCGACAAATCTAGTTGAAATTATACAGTCCTTAAGTTCGTTGATCATAACTACGGTCTTGGCTGACATTAACCACAAAGACCACTCCATAAAAGACTCAATAACAACGGGGGTTTGTCCTTCTAGTTTGTAGTATTCCATTTCTCAAACTGATGTTGAATGTGGAATTATGAAAAATCTTTTCTGCTTAATGACATCTTGCAGGGTGTAGCACCAAAGGCAGTGTACAGATTCAGGAAAGTACTGTTCATCTTTTTTGCAATACTTTCTACAAGTGCAGCAGAATCGGTGTTTTGCTGCGTTGCTAGTGCTTAGATCCTCCATTAGTCAAAATCTCCCTAAAGTCACTTATTATCAAGATGATGGCTTATAGTTTGCTCGCTCTAAGCATTCTGAGCCTAATTTATATAAGGCTAATCCTAAAGTGATTAGCTCATATTGGGTTTTATCCTCTATTGCTAATTGGTCTTTTAGTTGCTCGTAAAGGTAGTTTTGTGAATCAATAATCGCTGCGATTATTGGCTTATTGTTTGTTGGCTCTTGTTGCATAATTCCGTTTTCGTCACTTGGGTGATCATATTATCGATTCCATCCATAGCGAAATTTATATTATCGAAATTCTTCTTTATCGATAATATGAATTTTGCCTATCTAGTGGACGGGAGGCGTTTTTATTCAAATTAGTCAAAGCTTTAGCAGTGATTATCCTTGAGGAACAAGGCTTTCAGAGGTTAGCACTTGCTTAATTTAGTCAAGAATTAGTCAAGGGCAAAATTTGCAGCCTGGAAGTAGTGGGTGACGAGGGATTTGAACCCGCAACCAATAGATTAAGAGTCTACTGCTCTACCGTTGAGCTAGTCACCCGCACGAATAACCATGATAGCAAACTTCTAACAGATTTGCCAGTGCTATGCCCAAAAAACTAATTAAAAGGGGAATTTGACGCTAAAAGTGGTTTGACCTGCTGCACTCTCTACATAAATCGAGCCGCCTAAATGTCTGACCATTTTCTGCACTAATGCCAATTCCAGCCCCGTGCCGCTATGTTTCCAAGGATCGTGTTTGGAAAGGTGATAAAAAGGTTCAAAAATCCGCGAGAGTTCATTGCTGGTAAGATCTATTCCCGAATTGGTAATATTAAGCTCGACTGCATCCCCGATCAACTGAGCAGAGACTGAAATTGATTCCCCGGCTGGGGTGTATTTGCAGGCATGGTTGAGCAGTTCGCTGACAATCCGCTCCAAATCAGTGATATCTGTCTCCAAAGGCGGCAGCGCCCGATCGACAGTCAAGTTTAACTGCTGTCGCTGGCAGTTGGTGAGGTCTCGAAAAGACTCGATAATGGGATGAAGCCAGCTTTGAAAGTCAATAGCAATCAAGGTTGGGGGATCGGGTTCGGCTTCGAGATATGTGAGTGTGAGTAAGTCGTTAATTAACTTGCTTTCTCGCCCACACTCGTTATACAAAATCTGCAAGAGTTGCGGCACTATTTCTATTTCTGATATTTCTGCTGGTGTGAGGACACTTTCGAGAGTTTGGACTGCAAGGCTGATGCTGGTTATTGGTGTCCGCAGTTCTTGGGATAAAGTTCTGAGAAATTGGTTTTTGAGCCGATCGCTTTTTTCTAGTTCTTTTACCTGTGCCTGGTTTTGTTGGTAAAGCTGGGCTTGACGAATGGCGATCGCACATTCATTTGCTACCTGTTGCATTAGCTCAATTTCAAATTCGTCAAAAGCCTCTTGCGATCGTCTTGTCAACCAAATATTTCCTAAAATTCCTTGAGGATCGAAAATTGGACAAGCCATCTGGGACATAACTAGCAACTTTGGTTCCCATCCCGGTAAAATTTCCAAAAATTGCAATGGTTGTTTTTGCAACAGCGGCTGATAAACTTCAAGATAATCTGCAATCTGTTTAGTTAATCCTTGACATTGAGGCAAATTAATACTGTATTCGTAAGCAATAGTAACTAGAGTTTGACAGGTACTGTAGAGTTCAATTTGGCAACGCTCAAGGTTTAGTAATTTTGCTAATTCTTGGGTAAGTGTCTGCAATACCTGAGTTTGATCCAGACTGTCGCGGATTTGTTCTGTCATACGTCGCACCAAGGCTTCAAAGTTTCGCACCTGCTGCAACTGACTAATGTGCTTCTGCTTTTGTAACTCCATCTTGGCTTTGAGATCCTGGAGTTGCTGATGAAGTTCTGCCTGTTGGACTGCAATGCCGATTTGAATTGCCAACTGAAGAGTCAAGTCAATTTCTGTTTGCTGCCATTGACGCGATTGGTGGCAATGCTGGGCAATCAATAGCCCCCACATATCTTGCTCTTGGAAAATCGGCACGGCGAGATTGGCTCTGATCTGCAAAGATGTCAGGAAATCTATATGGCAAGGATGCAAGCCGGCTGCATAAATATCTTCGACAACTTGAATGCAACCTTGTCTGTAATGTTCTGGATGTTTGCCAGTGAAGCAGGGATCGGTGATGTTTTTGCCCAATAGGGGATCGCTTGTAACTACAGTTGATTCGGCAATGATTACTCCACTGCCATCAGCCTCGAAACGATAAATCAACACGCGATCGCAATTCAAAAACTGCCGCAGTTCAATTGTAGTCTGATGCAGAATTGTCTCTAATTCTACAGATTGGTGAATCCGTCCGGCGATCGCTTCTAGCAGTTGCTCTCGTTCACCCTGGAGTCCAACTGCTTGTTCTGCTTGCTTTACAGCAGTAATATTGCTACTAGTACCAATCAATCGATAAACCTTGGAGTTAGCATCCTTTAGTGGCGTGAGAGTCGTACTCCACCAAGTGGGAACTCCTAGAAATTGCAAACATTGTTCGTAAGAAATAGTTGTGCCGAATCGCACGCAGTCCGCATAATGTTGACGCACCTTTGCAGCATCAATAGCAGAAAGAATATCCTCTGGTTTTTTGCCGCGAAGATCGTCTGAACGAATCCCGATCCACCGTTCATGAGTGGGATTAAGAGCCACATATCGGAAATCTCCATCCTCCAAAACATCAACTACAAATATTGATGCCTGTACAGAATCATAAATGCTTAGTAGAAACTGCTCGCTGCTACTTTTTTCATCTACTTCTGTGCCAAAAAGAATTTGAGGTGGCGATAATTTTGTCAACTCCATAGTTGATTCCACTGGATTTATATTCATGCGAGAGTCCCACTCTTGTATTACTGACTCTTCTAGGCGCTCTCTTGTCGTTAAGCTTGTAGTAGATGCACTTTAGCGCCTATAGCAAAGTGTTGTCAGCTGTTGCTCGTCGAAATTTTGATCTTTCTCTACTTCTTGTCAGAAATCTAGGAAAGCTAATAGGAGTCAGCTTAACAAAATCCTGCTTTTTGAAGCTGAAAATACATTTGCAGGTGAGGGCAAATTTACTGCAATTTATTTTTAACAGTTTTTTAAGATTGTTGCATATATCTAAGTGCAAACCTAAATATATATCAATTAAGTTTATAATTCTTAATAAAAATGCGATTAATTGCGTCTGTGGCAACTTACAATCGCAATTTATGAGCATTGATTCCTGTGAGGATACCAACTAGCAGCCAAGTGATGCCTAAGCCGATGACTTCGCCTAAAAATAACTGACTTAAGTAGCGCCAGATGATCCCCACAGCAGAACCCACAGGGACAGCAACCGCCCAACTTGCCGCAGAGACGAATATCCATCGCCAAGCTACAGGCTGGGGAATTGCTAACGATTGTGCCAATCCAATCCCCAAGCCGCCAAGGGCACCATAAACCGCCCCTGACAAGATTCTCAAAGGAAGAATCTGAGTGCTAGGTACAATCCAACCCACCGCACCAATACCGATCGCAGTAATAATACTCCAACCCAAAAGACTTGACAAAATCCACCTGATACAAAATATAGGTTGTTTGAGAAGACAGCCTTGAGAAAGTGCGATCGCAAATCCGCCAATAGCCGCCTCTACTACGCCAACATCTGGCTTTTCGCCGACTTCAATTAGCAGTAAACTCAATAAAAATCCGCCAAAAGTAGCTAAAGTCCACAGCAAGGTAAAGCCAAATCTAGTATTATTAGGCGCGAATGGCATCAAAGTTTCTTTGTTTGTAATAATCTGACAGTTTTTGCATTAAACATCTCAAAAAAACCTTTGCGTCGCTGTTGGGGTGATTCCGGTACAATGTAACCCCAGAGACTCTCCCAATAGAAAAAGGAGATACCATCAAAATTGCGATCGCGCACTACCTGAACCTGTTCTCTAACTTGTGCTATTTTTACCGGATTACTTACCGTTCCTGTTGATATCCCAATACCTACAGGAATTAGACTTTGAACCAATTTTATCGATGGAAGTTCTAGTTGAGCGATAAAAGACTTTTTGTCATGTCGATACACCTGCAAAATTAACTCATTAACTAAACCTTTTTTTACCCAATTTTCCCAATCTTGCAAATAGTATTTATAAGCAAAAGCTTGATAGTTGGGAGACAGAGATATTTTGAGTTTGGGCTTAACCACCTTGACAGCTTGATAGATTTCTGCCATGAAATCAGTAATTTTATCTGCCCGCCACCGCATCCATTCTGGGTTAAAAGGGTCATCAGGGGGACTTTTGCCTTGATGTTCTTGCTGGTAGAGTTCAATAGTGAAGCGATCGTAACCGAACTGTACAGGCATCCCAAAATGGTCGTCAAGCTGAATACCATCCACATCATAATCCCTGACTACTTCTAATATTAACCCTTGGATAAACTCTTGTACTTGTGGATGTAAGGGATTCAACCAAGCCTGTTTAGTGATTAAAAGATTGTCGATTTCTTCTGGTGGAGCATCTTGAATAGAGTTCATACCTTCTTGCCCAATTGTCAACCAGTCAGGATAACGCCTTGCTAATTGTGAATAATGCGGTGTCATGAACCCGTATTCAAACCAGGGAATGACTCTCAAATCTTTATTTTTGGCAAGTGTGATTATTTTTGCTAAAACATCCTGTCCACCGTGCATGAAGTTAAGCAAAGGTTGAGTTTCTGAACCTGTAGTTATTTTAGCTACAGCACTTTTATAAAAAGTATGTCCTCGGTTCCAAACTACAGGATAAATCGTATTAAAGTTGAGAGTTGATAATTGATTTATGGCACGGTTAATACCCCAAGGAACAAATAGTACACCACTAGCAACATTAGTCAGCCAAACGCCGCGAATTTCTGTAGTTAAAGGACTAGTTTTTTGGGAATAAACTGGCAGTGAAGAGGGTAAAAAACCTGTTAAAGTGACTACTAATCCCAAACACAGCAAGTAAGCAACACAACGGCGAGCAACCCGATTCATTTGTAAGCGTGACCTAGTGCGATCGGAATATATATATAACTACAAAATAAAGTTGCAATCCTCCGGATAATGTAAAGAAATGATGATTAAGAATTCAGAATTCAGAAGTCAGGAGTCAGAATATTTGAAATAAGTAGGTAGACATAATTAAATATAAAATAAACTCCTAGTTTGTAGTGAGCGATTTATCACTTAGAGCAAGGATTATCAGGACTAAAGTCCTTACTACAAACTTGAAATTTATTTATGCCTAGATACTTAATACGGAGCTAGTTTTGGTAATGAATATACCGAACGATACCAAAAAAAATGATAAATTCTGACTCTAAACTCAATACGGTTCAAAGCGCTACTTGTACAAAATCGTGGGTTTTTGAGACGCGATAAATCGCCGTCTCTACAAGTGTTTTGGTTTTATCCTGTATTGACTCCTGAATTCTGATTCCTGAATTCTTTCTTATTAAAATCTTTCCACACCTTCAAATTGCTTGAGTGCTGATGCATTTGCTGCTTCACCACAAGTTCGTGGTGTCGGGAATATCTTTTCAGGATTTGCTAACCCTTTAGGATTAAAAACTTGCCGTACCCATTGCATAGTTTCTAAATCAACTTGGCTAAACATCTGTGGCATATAGCACCTTTTCTCTGCACCGATGCCATGTTCGCCAGAAATACTACCACCAACTTGGACACAAAGTTTAAGAATTTTTCCACCCATTTCTTCTACTTGCTCTAATGCACCAGACACAGAATTATCATAAAGAATTAGCGGATGAAGATTGCCATCGCCAGCATGAAATACATTAGCAACACGATAACCGTATTGTTTACTTAATTCCTCAATTTCATGTAAAACATAAGGCAACTGAGTCCGGGGAATTACACCATCTTGGACATAATAATCTGGGCTTAAATGTCCAGCCGCAGCAAAAGCCGCTTTGCGTCCTTTCCATAATTTCAAACGAGTTTCTGGGTCAGTAGCAGAAGTGACATTCCGCGCCCCATTCTTTTTACAAATTTCGGTAACTCGCTGCTTATTCCCTGCAACTTCCACTTCTAAACCGTCAATTTCTATTAGCAAAATAGCTGTAGCATCGCGGGGATAACAATTAGTTGCGACAACATCCTCAACTGCATTGATGCTGAAGTTATCCATCATCTCCATACCACCAGGAATAATGCCAGCGCTAATGATGTCAGAAACAGTTGCCCCGGCAGCTTCAATACTAGTAAAATCTGCCAACAGTACACAAATTGATTCTGCACTTTTGAGAATTCGTAACGTAATTTCTGTGGCAATTCCTAAAGTACCTTCAGAACCAACAAAAATACCTGTTAAATCATAACCAGGCATTTCAGGAATTTGTCCGCCTATATCGATAATTTCCCCCTCTGGCGTGACAATTTTTAATCCTAAAACGTGGTTAGTGGTGACTCCATATTTGAGACAATGTACGCCACCAGAATTTTCGGCAATGTTGCCCCCAATAGAGCAGATAATTTGACTGGAAGGATCAGGAGCGTAGTAAAATCCAGCACCACTAACAGCTTGTGTTACCCAACTATTAATTACCCCTGGTTGGACAACAGTCCGTTGATTTTCTAAATCAATGCTGAGGATTTGCCGCATTAACGAAGTGACAATTAAAACAGAATCTTCTAGTGGTAAAGCGCCGCCAGATAGACCAGTACCAGAGCCACGTGCGATGAAGGGTATAGAATATTGATTGCATATCTTCACCACTTGGGCAACTTGTTCTGTAGTTCTAGGTAACACCACCACAGCCGGACGTTGGCGATAACCAGTTAAACCATCGCATTCATAGGTAATGAGTTCTTCGCGGCGTTGTACCACACCATTTTTGCCCAGTACAGCCTCGAATGCTTTGAGAATGGGTTTCCAGTTGCGTTGTTTTTTATCTTGGGTAAGCATAGTTTTTTAAAGTTCAAGGTAGATATTGCAGGCTGGTTAGTATAGCTGTAATTACTATTGTTGCAAGAATAGCAGTTAAAAGTGAGTAAAAGCGATCGCACTCATTTTCAGCAATAATTTGGATGGGTGGACAGGAGGCGATCGCATCACTTGTATTTATGAATAGAGGATATGCATTTAAGCGATATCAATTGCAAATTAGTGCTTAAAGCTTGACAAACTACTAATCATGATGGATGTGCTAGAGACCGCTTTGTGTAGATTTTGGCACAAATTACCTGATAACAGCACCTTTGTTGCTAAGTACTCTCTTATCCCCAATCAACTAACCTAGAAATAACGCTCTTAAGGTGATTTTTTAAAAAGAAATTACCAGCTAAAGTGGTCGAATCAAGATATC
>NZ_JAVRCK010000034.1:78886-82863 GCF_034530815.1 Nostoc sp. DedSLP03 | reverse complement strand
CTCTTCCTCCGTATTATCTCGTAGTCTTTTTCAGAAATCAAATATGATTCCTATATCATTTTTCTGTCAATGCGTAAGTTATAGTAATATCGGGTTAGAAAATAAAGAATTTATTAAATCTATCTTAAGTTTCTTAACTGTCTTAACTGTCCTTGAGTTTCTCTAACATTCGTGAAATATTAGAAAAACTAACATTCAAAAAAAGAAAAAATTATGGCGTTTGAAGAAGAATGGCTTAAAAGAATATTCAATGAAACAGATAAAAATAAGAGCGGAAAAATAGATATTGAAGAACTTCAAACAGACTATTTTACAAATGGAGAGATATCAAGATTAACGAGAAAGAATTTTGTTCAAATATTATCTCAGTACGATTCAGATAAAGACAATTGCATTACTTATGATGAGTTTAAGGCTGCTATTGAACAAGCGGAGAGAGACTTTGGGTAATTAATAGAGTGTAGTTACATAAATTAAAAACCTTGTCAATAATGACAAGGTTTTTTTGTGTTGGTATTAAGAAGTGTCATCCCTCTTTTGCTACTACGGGGAAATAAAAATTGAGGCTAAATGATGAAACCTAGATTTAGTGAGAAGATTAGCGATCGCAAACTAATAGAAACCTCCAAACAAAGCTCTATAGGCAAAATCCTGTCTGGACAAGAGTTACAGATTATTCTCTGCCGAAAGTGACAAAAGAGGGATAACTAGCGATCGCTGTTTTTTTCTGCATTCTCCTTATGCACTTTTTGTCTTGCTTGTCAATGCGTAAGTTGTAGCCTTTTCAAATCTCGTTTCCAGCAAGAGGCTATTGGTGACAAACTTACCTTTTTCTTAAGTTGTCACCAATAGTCTCCGACTGGGAACGAGACAAATTAGCTTTGGGGAAAAGGTTATTGGGTTTGGGTTAAAGGTTTTTTCTTCCCCTTTCCCCTTTTCCCTTTCCCCGAACCGTAATTACACTACATATCCCTTTTGTCAACTAGAAGCTTTTAAAGCTGCTTCTGCTTGGGAATGTAACAACAAACCGTATTCTAAGCCCTCCACCACCGCTTGATAGGAAGCCGCCAAAATATTGGTGGAAACCCCTACAGTCGTCCAGCGTTGACGACCATTGCCTGATTCTACCAACACACGAGTTTTCGCCGCAGTGCCCGTATGTCCGTTGAGAATCCGCACTTTGTAATCTGTCAAATCAAAAGTTGCAATCTGAGGATAAAAGTTCACTAAAGCCTTGCGTAAAGCTGCATCCAAAGCTGCAACAGGTCCGTTACCTTCCGCCGCCTCCAAAATATTTTTGCCGTCAACAGCGACTTTGACTGTAGCTAGGGCATTGCTAGTTTCTTTCCCCTCAATCAAGTCACAGTGGACTTGAAAACCTTTGACTTCAAAAAACTTCCGGCGGCCTCCCAAAGCTTCGTGCATCAGCAACACAAAACTGGCCTCTGCTGCTTCAAATTGAAATCCTTCACTTTCCAAATCTTTGAGGCGCTGGAGAATTTCCCTAGCCTCTGCTTTTTGTTGATCCAATTCAATCCCAAAACTGCGGGCTTTGGCTAAAACATTGCTCAGTCCAGACTGTTCCGAAATCACAATGCGCCGACGATTCCCGACTTGTTCCGGCTGAATGTGTTCGTAAGTTAGGGGATTACGTTCCACTGCTGATACATGAATACCGCCCTTATGGGCAAAAGCCGAACGTCCCACAAAGGGAGCGTGTTCATCTGGCGCCAGGTTGACGACCTCACTTACAAAACGACTAGCTTCTGTAAGTTCTGTGAGCTGGTCTTCTGTGATACAACTGTAACCCGCCTTCAGTTGTAAATTGGGAATTAACGAACAGAGGTTAGCATTACCGCAACGTTCACCGTAACCATTAATTGTGCCCTGTACCATCTTTGCCCCTGCCATCACGGCGGCGATTGCGTTAGCAACCGCCATTTCCGAATCGTTGTGAGTATGAATTCCAATTTGGGGCATTGTCCTTTGTCCTATGTCCTTGGTCATTGGTTCTTGACAAATGACCAATGACAAATGACTAATGACATCTTGCACAATTTGGCTAATTTCATGAGGTAAAGTGCCACCATTGGTATCACAGAGAACTAGCCATTCCGCACCAGAGGCGATCGCCACCTCTAATGTCTGTAAAGCATAATCTCGATTGTGCTTATAGCCATCAAACCAATGTTCGGCATCGTAGATAATCCGACGACCTTGAGAACGAAGGTACTCAATGGTGTCGCGAATCATTGCCAAATTTTCTTCTAATGTCGTCTTGAGTCCGGTTGTCACATGTAAATCCCAAGACTTGCCAAAAATCGTTACCCAGCGAGTTCCCGCAGCCAAAATATCCTGTAGCATCGGTTCGGTGGCGGCTGTGGAATTGGGGCGGCGAGTCGAACAAAAAGCAACAATTTCAGCTTGTTTTAGCGGATCTTCTTGGAGTTGCCAGAAAAATTGTACATCCTTGGGATTGGCACCAGGCCAGCCGCCTTCAATAAAGGGAATTCCGAGTCGATCGAGTCTACGGGCAATGCGTAACTTATCTTCTATCGATACAGATAGCCCCTCGCGCTGAGTGCCATCCCGTAATGTAGTGTCATAGAGCCAAAGTTGAGGTGAAGAATTTGTGGTCATAAAACTGGGACCGAGGAGACAACTTTCGAGGCAATGTGTCAATATACAACAAAAAGCCAGTTTGGCAGTTTAAAAATGCCTAAAGTAATAGCTGAAGGTAAAACAATTGATTGCGAGCATGGAAGTAATCTCCGCAAGATTTTACTGCAAAATGGTATTAACCTCTACAATGACGGTGCTAAGGTAATAAACTGTCGGGGCATTGGCAGTTGTGGTACCTGCGCGGTTAAGGTAGAGGGCAAAGTCTCAGCAGCGAATTGGCGCGATCGAGCGCGGCGTTCGCTTCCTCCCCATTCTCCTACAACAGACTTACGTTTAGCCTGTCAAACTCAGATTTTAGGCGATGTGAAAGTGACAAAGTTTGATGGATTTTGGGGACAAGGTTCTCGAATAGTGTGGACACCAAAAAAAGGTAAAAAGGAGTTAAGACAAGATGGGTAGATGGACACCCTTAATTTTAATGGCTGGAGGTTTAGCCATTCTGCTTGGTACATTACTAGGTATCAACTTTCCGATGGGCGTACAAACTGCTAACGCTCCTAGTGACAAGAAATCAGAAGTCCTGCCAGCTAATATCAATGTTAATAGCAGTGCTGGCAGCAAGAATGAAGAAACTGCAACAGAAGGAAACGAAACAACTCAAACAAACGAAAACAGGCGCTCTATTGTAGCCCCAAGACCTGACAACAGAAGTAACGTTGCCCAGAATTCTGCTGATGACTCAACTGACAGTACAACAGACGGCAATACAAATTCTTCAGAAACAAGCACACCATCTAACAATACAAATCAAAGCAACGAACCAATTCGCGCCTTGTGGTAACGATCAGATCCGTCTTCAGACCCGTCTTTAGTTACGAGTTATAAGTTATAAGTTATGAGTTATGAGTTATGAGTTATTAGTTATGTACCAATGACAAATGACAAATAACTAATGACAAATGACAAATGACTAATGACTAATGATTAGTGAGACTGTGATTATTGGTGGCGGCGTTATTGGTTTAGCGATCGCCATTGAACTAAAATTGCGCGGGACAAACGTCACCGTGCTTTGTCGTGACTTTCAGGCTGCCGCTACCCACGCCGCCGCCGGGATGTTGGCACCAGATGCGGAAAACATCGCTAATGAAGCAATGCGTTCCTTGTGTTGGCGATCGCGTGCCTTATATCCCGACTGGACGCGCAAATTAGAAGAACTGACCGGCTTAAATACTGGCTATCGTGCCTGTGGTATCCTTGCGCCCGTCTTGGAAGAGGCAGGGGGGCAGGGGGGCAGGGAGCAGGGAGCAGGGAGCAGGGAGCAGGGAGCAGGGAGCAGGGAGCAGGGAGCAGGG
>NZ_JAVRCK010000034.1:0-78786 GCF_034530815.1 Nostoc sp. DedSLP03 | reverse complement strand
GCAGGGAGCAGGGAGCAGGGAGCAGGGAGCAGGGAGCAGGGAGCAGGGAGCAGGGGGAAAATTCTTCTCCTCTGCACCTTTCGCCCTGCCCCTCTGCCTCTTCCCCGGCTTACTGGTTAAACAAAGAGGCAATTCATCAATATCAGCCAGGATTGGGAGCCGAGGTAGTTGGTGGCTGGTGGTATCCTGAAGACGCCCAAGTTGATAATAAAGCTCTAGCTCATGTATTGCGGACGGCAGCTGAGTCTGTTGGTGTTGAACTCAAAGACGGTATTACAGTAGAAGCATTTTTACAACAGCAGGGACAGGTGGTTGGCGTGCAAACCAATGCTGGAATAATTCGCGCCACGCACTATATTTTAGCTTCAGGTGCTTGGTCAAATGAATTGTTACCGCTACCCGTGCTACCTAGAAAAGGACAAATGCTGAGTGTGCGGATACCAGAAGTTTCGCCGGAATTGCCTTTGAAGCGGGTTTTGTTCGGGCAGGATATTTACATCGTACCAAGACGCGATCGCCTGGTTATTGGCGCAACCAGTGAAGACGTTGGCTTTATGCCCAACAACACCCCAGAAGGTATTCAAAAATTACTACAAGCTGCCATCCGGCTGTATCCCCAATTAAAGCATTATCCCATTCAAGAATTTTGGTGGGGATTTCGCCCAACAACCCCTGATGAATTACCTATTCTTGGCACTAGCCACTGTCAAAATTTAACCTTTGCTACGGGTCATTACCGCAACGGAATTCTACTTGCGCCCGTAACCGCCGCTTTGATTGCCGATTTAATCTTAGAACAAAAATCTGACCCCCTACTTGCTGATTTTCACTATTCGCGTTTTCAGTCCAAGTCATCTACCTCCACCCCAATGCTGACTCACTCTGCTAATTTCTCTAACGGACATCACTCTGCTATATCTCCACTCCCCACGGATGCGATTAATCGCGTCTCTACCGATTCCCCACTAATTATCGCTGGCAAAACCTTCCAATCCCGCTTGATGACGGGAACTGGTAAGTATCGCAGCATTGAGGAAATGCAGCAAAGCGTCGCCGCCAGCGATTGCCAAATTGTCACCGTAGCAGTACGACGGGTACAAACCAAGGCTCCGGGACATGAAGGTTTAGCTGAAGCCTTGGATTGGACAAAAATCTGGATGTTACCCAATACCGCAGGTTGTCAAACTGCTGAAGAGGCGATTCGGGTGGCGCGTTTGGGGCGAGAAATGGCGAAATTATTGGGGCAAGAAGATAATAACTTTATAAAGTTAGAAGTAATACCCGACCTTAAGTATTTACTCCCAGACCCAATTGGGACATTGCAAGCAGCAGAACAACTAGTTAAAGAAGGCTTTGCAGTATTGCCCTATATCAATGCAGACCCGATGTTAGCCAAGCGCTTAGAAGAGGTAGGCTGTGCTACAGTCATGCCTTTGGCATCACCAATTGGTTCTGGACAAGGACTGAAAACAACTGCCAATATCCAAATAATTATCGAAAATGCAGGTGTGCCAGTGGTGGTAGATGCTGGTATTGGTTCGCCCTCAGAAGCCGCTCAGGCAATGGAATTGGGAGCAGATGCCTTGTTAATTAATAGTGCGATCGCTCTTTCCCCAAAACCAGCAGCAATGGCTCATGCGATGAATTTAGCGACAATTGCCGGTCGTCTAGCATACCTTGCCGGCAGAATGCCTATGAAAGATTACGCCAGTCCTAGTTCACCTCTAACTGGGACGATTACTAGTTAGAGAAAGAATAGGGCATGGGGCATGGGGTATGGGGCATGGAGAATAAACAGACAAGACAGACAAAGGGACAAGGCGACTTGAGTGAGAACTTGCAACAACTCTTTCCCTTGCCCTCAATTTTCCTTTTCTAATGCCCAATGCCCAATGACAAATGACAAATGACAAATGTAACGATTTATCTAGCAGTTTAAGACCAGATTTAGCATTTATGTAACATTAAATTAACGATAAAGATAAAGGAATTCATTCATGCCCTATACCAATGAAGAAGGCGGTCTTCTGAATAATTTTGCCCGGGAACCAAAGGTTTATCAAGCAGAACCTCTCACAGAAGGGCAAAAGCGAACTTATATCCTACTAGGAATTGCCGCTACAGCTTTGGTTGCCGGCTTGATTCTAGTCGCCTTCTTTGTTTCTAAGAGCAGTTGATCGTAAAACATTTTAAGAAAACTTCATCTTTTTTATAGTATTTCAGGTTCCGATTTTAAGAGGGGCCTGCTTTTTTATTTTTTGTTAAAATTGAACTAGGAATGAAAGTATATAATTATACTTTATCATTCCTACTATAATTGAAGGCTCAATATATCCACAGCAACACAACATCTACTTATTAAAAATCATTTTTATTATGACCAAAGAAAAAAAGGATGCAAGTCCCTGAATTTATTTATGGAAAAGAAAAAATGCAAAGCAACATTAATTCAAGCCCCCGGATTTATCTGTGGGGTCTTCAATTTTGAATTTTGAATTTTGAATTCCCCGCAGGGGTTGACTTTAGTCCACTTGAATGCACTCAGAAAGGTGATATGTACTATGTTTTGGCTTTTTAGCCGCTATGACCGTGAATGATACTGCACACAACAATAATTCTACTTGGAATAGGCAAGTATACCACCGCCTGAAACTTGCTTTAAGTCTTGGCTTACGACGACAAATTCTTTTGGCAGTTTGTGATGATTTATACTTAAGAAATCAGGTAGCAGCCCGTTTGCATTCTACATTGGCTTATCCTGTTGGACAGGTGCTATATCAATCATCAAATGCTCAGGAAAATAGCACTCCAGCTTATCCGCGATTAGTCACGTTGCGTTTGAATTTAAACGATCCCAATCCCATAATTCAGATTAATCAATGGTTGACTAATTACCCACCGCCAATTGTTGAGGCATCAAAAGATACTCCTGGAAGACCTTTTCCAGTACCAGCATTTCAGATTGTCGGCGTGGAACATCTTACGAAGCAACCAGTTGCAACACAGCGTTTATTTTTGCACTATCTCCGCTTAAGCGAACAATATTTCTCTACACAAGAATCCAACCAATTTCTAGAATCTAATTTGCTTTTGTGGATACCACGTCCTTGGTTGTCGGCTATTAAGCAATCAGCACCACAGTTTTGGCGTTGTCGTACTGGCGTATTTGTGTTTGCCGGAGAACCCACACCAACAACTCAGAATTTGGCCTATCCAGAACGTTTTTCACGTTCAGGAAGCTTGGATTTAGGGAATATTGAGCAGTCGATTCTAGATGAATCAGCTAATCAAGCAGAACTCAGAACCGCAGCCACTAAGTTCAAGTTTGAGAATAATTCAGATTTCCCAGTAGAGATACAAGGGAATCGCTTACACCAAACTGAGGAAGTTTCACCATCAACAGCAGATTTATTGAAGGCTACGCCACAACAACAGGAATCTACAAATCGGTCTGGTAGTGGGAGTAATAATCAATCGCTGTCGTCTTTATCTCATATTAGCAGTGAGTTAAGGGAGCTAGTAACAGCAACAATTAATACAAATACAACTCAAAATACAGAGGATTCTTTACAACCACAGCAGATTTTATTGGAGATTGAAGAATTACACGAAAAGCGAGTTTCAGAGGAGATACTGGCAGAGGCTTATCATCGCTTGGGTACTTTATACCGTCTTCGCATTGAGCAAGGAGAGGCAACTTTAGAAAACTTAATGGTGGCAATTATTGCTTATCAGGAAGCAATTAGCTATGACGAAAGCTCACCGCAACTCCCAGATATCTTGAATGATTTGGGTACACTCTACTGGATGCTATACCGCACACCACCCAATTCTGAAGAGGGACAAACTTATATAGAGCAGGCAATAGAATTTTATCAGTTGGCGTTAAAGATAATTTCGCCTCAGACACATTTGGAAACTTACGCTCGCGTACAAAATAATTTGGGGACAGCCTATGGTGATTTAGCTCGTTTCTCTCACCCAGCGGAAAATTGGCAGCAGGCAATTTTGGCTTACAGTGAAGCACTCAGCTACCGTACAGCTGAAATGGATTCATTAAAGTATGCGGCTTGCCAAAATAATTTGGGTACTGCCTACTGGCATTTAGGGCAATACAACCAACCGATTGTGCATTTAAAGAAAGCGATCGCAGCTTACAATGAAGCACTTGCACACTACAACCCAAAAGAGGAACCGCTCAAGTATGGCATGATTCAAAACAATATCGGTACTGCGTTTTGGAATCTGGCACAATACGAACAACCTGCTCAAAATCTCCAGCTAGCCATAGATGTTTATAGCGAAGCTCTCAAGTATCGCACTCCAGCTAATGTTCCCAGTGCCTGCGCCGCTACACAAAATAATCTGGGTACTGCTTACTGGCATCTAGCAAACCTATCTGAAACTACCAAAGAGGCACGGCAAAAATATCTGCAACTATGTATCAACGCTTATGAGGAAGCTATAGCTTTAGCTCACTCACTTAGCAGTACTTCTTTAAGTTTTGATTTGCTTGCCTCTCACAATAACCTGGGACTAGCACATTATCAGCTAGTAATAGATAAGTCTTTTAATATTGACAAAGCGACACGCTCTCAACACTTAGAAGTAGCATTAGATAACCATTTACAAGCCTTAAACGGATTAAGTAAACAACCAGAGGCTTATCAAACAACCTTTGCTTATGTGGTGAAAACTATTCGTGCTTTTCATAATGAGTTAGGGATACAGGGACAAAATCTGGCTTTATCTAAAGTTCCTAGCCAGTTGTTACCAGAGATTTTGTCAAAATTATGAATCCCATTGGTCTCCATAGTGCGGAGAATGTCAAAAAACTGTAACTTCATATCAGCTTGACAATTTATTGGTAAGTCAAGTAAGGTAGCGATGTTTACGACGGGCTACGCCTACGTAATTGCCTACGTAATTACTAGACTTCTTGCATAAATCAAAAAAGAACCCTAATCCGCTTTTGACTTACCTTAAAGTCTCCACTCTTGCTCAGAGGTAGCGTATTAGGGAAATTTTGCAATCGGTTTACTATTTTACTAATTACAAACTAGTGAAATATATTTTAACAAGTCATAATTTTAACTTCATAAATATAAATTATTCATTAAATTATTTTGAAATACACATAAATATTTTATAAAAAATACAAGAAGACATTGGCGTATTTTCCGTAAATTTACTAAGGTAGACTGAATACCTACTTGAAAGAAGCTCCAGAATGAACGTTTAAACCTAGAATTATGAAACTAAGCTTTGTTTTCGCTACTGCTATATCTAGTTTTTTTGTGAGTTCGGCCACAGGATTTAGTTTCTCTGGTCAAGCACAAGCTCTAACTTTTTCTGGCATCTCTAGTGCGACATGGGGAAATCCAACTCCAGGAAGCACCGATACTAATCCCATATATACAGGTGTGGGAAGTAACACATTCACTTGGGGTCAAGCTGATTTACCGCCAGGACTTCCAAATAAATTAACCTCTAATGGAACTTCCTTTTCTGCGGACATTAACTCTGTATTCAAAATAGCTGATTTAACTTACTTTAATGGTAAGGTACGCACTGATTCAAGCGTTGGATTTGTACCTTTAAATCTCAATCTATCTTTCAGCCCACCTGTGGAAACCAGCCAAGTTTTTGACTTCAACTTGCGTTTAGTAAATACACTTAACGACCCAAAAGATCCTGATAAGAGTGCAGACTTGGTATTTTTAGACACAAATTTGAGTAATCGCAATTTCACCTTTGGAAGTAATAAATATACCCTTGAGTTAATCGGTTTTAATCTAGACGGTCGCCAGATAAGTATTAAGGCTCTTGAAGAAGCTACAACTACAACAGCTATTTATGCCAAAATCAAAACTATACCCGAACCTACGTCAGTGTTGGGTCTATCATTGCTAGGGATATACCTGATATCTCGTAAAAATCCTTGGAACAGAAATACAGGGAATAGGGAATAGATATATACTAAGTTTTGTTCAAAAATTAAATAGGAGTGCTACATAACAATCCGATTTGATTTTTGAACTTATTTGCAGGGACAGATAAGAGGCAACAATCAAGAAGGCTCTTTCAATTGTACGGAGTTTTTTCATACAACCAAAAATTTGGGTGATAAAAATGTAGAGACGCGATTTGTCGGGTCTCTACAAGGGTTTAGCGTTTTTTGATATACGGGATGAATTGCGTCTTTATGCAGGGTTAGGTTGGGTTCGGTTTTGAAGTAGCTGGATAATTGCAGCTTTTTCTAAGATTCCAACTAGAACGCCATTCTCACGAATCACGGGAAGCACAGATAGTTTTTGTTGTTCGAGTAACTGCATGACTTCCAGCAGAGGTTGATCTGATTGGACTGTGGTAGATTCAGTAATTGGTCGCATGATTTCTTTAACTTGAGTTTCTGACCACAGTGTTGTGGGGATGGTTCTTAAATTATCAACTGCGTAGGCGTAGCCCACCGAAGGTATCGCACCTACTAATTGTCCATCATCATCAGTCACTAAGAACCGATGCCAGTTTTGTCCACTTATGACTCGCTCATCAGCAAACTCTCTTAAGGTAAGATTAGCAGATACAATCGGGCTGTCCTGAGTTACAGCATCTTCGGCTGTCAAACCTGTGAGTTTTTCTTGGACTCTGGCAAATTGAGCCGAATTACCAGCATTTTGCAACAAGAAGAAGCCAATTAACAAGTTCCAGAAGTTACCGGAGTTGCCAAATAATAATAGAGGAAGTACACCAGAAAGAATTGCTACCCAACCAAAAATTTGTCCGACTCGACTCGCAAAGGTGACACCTTTATAAGGATTACCTGTAATTTTCCAAACAATTGCTTTCAGTATATTTCCGCCATCTAAGGGCAAGCCAGGAATCAGGTTAAATAGCGCTAATGCCAAGTTAACAGAAGCTAGAACACCAAGAATTGCAGCTAACGGCCCTGATGCAGCAGTAGTAACACCAATAGCTGTAACGATACCGCATAGTAGTAAACTTACCATTGGGCCTGCGATCGCTACCCAGAAAGCTTCACCTGGAGTTTTCGACTCTTTTTCTAAGCTCGCCAAACCGCCAAATATAAACAGTGTGATGGATTTAACATCAATCCCTTGACCAATCGCAACAAAACTGTGGCCTAATTCATGGGCGACGACAGAGGCAAATAACATCAGCGCTGTCATCAATCCTAGTAGCAAAGCCAATCCCGCAGACAATTGGGGAAATTGCGCCGCCAGTCCACTGCTATAGCTCCAAGTTACTAAACCCAGAACTAAAAACCATGACGGATGGATATAGAAGGGAATTCCGAAGAGATTACCAACGCGAATTGTGCCATTCATGTCGTTCACCTTTGATTTCAGCTTCGAGAGGTTTGCTTTCATCCTTCTCGATGTCTTTATTGTAACGAAAGGTTAAGAGATTTTAATCTTGATAGCGGTAGTGGTGTCCGTCGGTAAAGGTGCGGTTATTGGGAATATTGAGAGCATCCAAATTCAAAAACCTTGGATCGCGTCGATAGCGCATTTCGATACATTTTTTTGTACTAATACTGCTCTATACTCCAATACAGTTCAGTTAAGCTTTTTTCTTTCCCCCTGCTTCCCCTGCCTCCCCTGCTCAAGAACAGCCTGCCTTAACAGATAAATTTGCTTAACCCAAGCGTATTACTCTATACCCACAACTTCTGTCTAAAATGGGGTGCTCAACAACCCTCCTGGTAATAAAAAGGACAGTCCACTGTACCCTCGCACGAGCTAAACATGAATAGTCCACCAGGCAGGATCGCTGAACTAGGCAACCCCAATCGTTAATAACTGAGGAATCAAACAGAGGTTAAAGACAGTTTAAGTCGTATAAAAACGGATTTGTATCCAACGTGTGGGATACACGTTCAACTTCCGAATTTGTGCTCATCTCAGACTGCCTATTTTTACATTTAAACCCAATGTCCCCGCAGCATATAGTATCGCTTTGTTGACTAACTCAGCCCCCGCTTTTTCGGGTGAACCGACATCGAATGGAGGAGCTGGATCGTACTCCATTAATAGTTGAGCGATCTTGGCGGCTTCTTCACCACAAAGGACTTCAGCGATCGTTAGACCAAAATCAATGCCTGCCGTAACCCCCCCACCAGTTATACGATTTCGGTCAATCACAACTCGCTCCGTTCCGACCTCAACGCCCAACGTTGCGAGTTGTTCACGCATCATCCAGTGAGTCGCCGCTCGATAGCCTTGTAGTAGTCCTGCCTTTGCTAAAAACTCAGACCCACCGCACACAGAGGTGATGAACTTTGCTGTGCTCCCCTGTTTGTGGAAAAACTCAAGCACTTCTGGATCGTTTACTACTGCACTCTGTCCTAAACCGCCGCCAACGCAGATCGCGTCTAAAGGTGGGCAATTTTCAAAGGTGGTATCGGGCAAAATCATCATTCCATCATCGGTTTTGATCGGGTCTAAAGCTTTCCAGATGCGGTGGATCTGGACACTAGGAAGCGAATTAAAAACTGTCTGGGGTCCCACAATATCAAGTGCTGTCATGCCAGGATAAAGTACCAAGCCAATAATATGTTTTTGTGAGTAAGTCATGAATCAATCTCCTGATGAAAGTTGCTATGAAATCTATCCTTAAAGAATTGAAAGTTAAGGATTTAGTCTTGGTTGTGGTTAGGAAATACAATGCGAAATGTTCGATGAACTAGGGTTGTAGAAATAGAAAATAAGGAAAAGCCGATAAGTGGATGGAAGACTGCTAAAGGAAAAGAAGTCTTCAAGTGAATTGTGAGAAATTGCAGTCCTAGCAGCACTGGAATACCTGCTGTAAGGCGCTGGACTTTTGAAGGAAACGGCATTAGAAACACCCATATCAACAAAATTAGTGAGAGTCCGCTATATCCTCGCACGAGCCAGATATGTAGGTTCCACCAATCAGAGTTGTAAAAGTAAGCCAGTCCAACACTGAATACTTGGATTGCTAAACAGAGATTAAAAAACACTACTGCGATCAAAAAACTAATTTGAATCCAGCGCCCGGATATCTGTGTATCATCAATCCCAGGATTTAGAGTCATGGTTAAGTAATCCAAAAAAAGCAAATAAATTAGTCATTGGTCATTAGTCATTGATAAAGAGTTTTTTGGTACATACCTCGCAAGAGAGTGCCCAAAAAAACTAATGACAAATGACAAATGACTAAAGCTAAGATAAGTCTGGTTGCTATACTGCGCCTAGACCTCGAAAGGGTACAATTTGCCAATCATGATTGCCTTACAAGCTCTGTTTCATGCAATTGCTCAAGCTAAAGATGAAGAGACGTTGCGATCGCACATACGCAACGAAATGAGTGAATATTTTTCAGCTACACGATGTGGGCTGTTTTTCTTTGCTCAAATTCCTCTAGCTAACAGCAAGCTCCAAAAAGCAGTGGAAACCGCATTATCACCCCAACACAACCCAGTTGCACGCTACTTGCTAGAACATCATGCCCCTGTTCATGAAGCTTTGGTAGTAGAACCGAAAACATGGAAGTTGATTTGTCCTCGTGCCGATCACTGGCACGTTATGGCAGGGCCAATTGTCAGCAATGGTCAGTTAGTAGGCGCAATAGGTTTTACTCGTCAGCAAGGAATGCCTGCATTTGATTCACAAAATCTTACAGATTTGAGTGCGCTTTGTTTGCATATTTCTACTTGGGTGGCAATGGCGCGGCAATATCCACAAATATTACAGACAGAGCGTTTAACGCCTCGTGAAATGCAAATTGCTGACTTGGTGGCTCAAGGGCAAACCAATGCAGAAATTAGTGCTGAACTTTGGATTACTGAAAACTCTGTCAAGCAAGCCTTAAAAAGGATGTTTCGCAAGCTTGAGGTTTCATCTCGGACTCAGATGGTTGCAAAGCTTTCCACAATTTCAAAATAGGTATTGCTGAATCAAGAGATAACCAACACCAGGTATTTGATCTCCTGGCAACTCTCCCTGCTGAAGTTGTTCGATAACAGGTTGTATATCATTCTGAATACTGCGATATTTCTTAGCAAGAGCGCGTAGATTTCGGTTGAAGGTTGGAGCAAGTTGTTGGTTTATCCAAGTCATTGCGATCGCTTCATCGGTTTCTATCGCCTGCTCTACTCGTGTTTTAGCCATTCAATTCAAACGGTTGAAAAATCAATATTTTCGTAAAGTTCTGCAATTTGAATTTGCAACTCAAAGGTACTCAAAGAAAGGGTGACAGATGGATCGTCATATTCTGAAAATAGCCACTGATGAGCGGCTTTTTTAACATGATGCTCAACGTGTATGCGATATTGATCGATCAGTAAATATTCTTGGAAGGTAGGAATTTTACGATAGGCAACAAATTTCTCACCTCGGTCATAGTTTTGGGTGGACTTAGACAACACTTCAGCGATAAAGCAGGGGTTCACCACGGTATCTTTGCGTCCAGCTTGAAGTTCTAAGGATTTAGGCAGAACCATCACATCGGGATAGGTATATAGGCTGGCACTAGGAATCCAAAGTCGTTGATCGGCATAAAAAGTCCGGTAGTCTTTGCCTTTTAGGGCAGATTTAAGCAAAATATACAAGTTTCCAGCAATATCATTGTGGTTGGGTGTTCCACCTGTCATAGGGACAATTTCTCCATCACGGTATTCGTTGCGGATATCGGAGGCGATTTCAAGCTCCAGGTACTCTTCAACGGTGTAGTGTTTTGTCTCAGGTTGAGCAATCATGTCAGTTTTACCCCCAAGGCTTCAAGTTGTTGGTTTATCCAAATTGTGGCTGTCGTTTCATCAGTCTCAATCGCACGTTCTACTCCTGTTTTAGCAATTTCTAGCAGTTGTTTGGATTGCTCTCGCGCTTGGCGAGATGCTCTGACCTTTTCTGTGATTTTCTGGCGAATAGGGGACATCCAAAAATTACATTACTCAATTTTTGCATCCAATAGGAGCAGGGGGACAAGGTAGACAAGGTAGCAATACCTCTCCCTTGTCTCCCCCCTCTCCCAAGTCTCTCCAAAGCGATTGATTATTTTTTTATTTGGAAGTCCCTAGATTCTTGCGGTAGCGCGATCGGAATGTTTAACAAATCTTCAGTAGAAATTGCCGGATACATACTGGCAGTCGTATGAAGATCGAGGATTTCGCAGACAATGGGCGATCGCAGTTCTCTATAAAACTAGCCTCACCTTTTACTACTGCGAATTTGCCAATAGATTTTAATGCGGCTAAACTCGGATAATTTTTTGTGTGGAAGCCCCGCTTCCACACAACAAGAATCTCAATCTAGGTAGGTAGGTAGCGGTTTACAAGTATTCGGGTCGCCGCCGAGATAGGTGCAAAATAGAACACGTTGTAATGGCTTAGGTATCGACTTATGCTGCAATTTTCTCCATCTGCTGAGAAATTTTCTGCAACATCGGGGTAATTAGATCGGCGGGTACAGGGCAACTGAAGTAGTAACCCTGACCTTCATCACATCCCAGCATTTTCAGGTAGTCAAGCTGTTCTTGGGTTTCCACACCCTCTGCTGTGATGTTCAACCGCAGGCTTTTTGCCAGGGCAATAATCGCATTCGTGACGGCAGCACTATCAGGATTGGACGTGACATCCTGTACAAATGACCGATCGATCTTGAGCATATTCACAGGAAAGCGCTTCAAGTAGTTGAGGGAGGAATAACCAGTACCGAAGTCATCTAGAGCCAAGCATATACCCAGTTCTCGTAATTGTTTTAAGGTTTTAATTGATCGCTCCATATCAGCCATCAAGAAGCTTTCTGTCACTTCCAATTCCAGATAAGATACTTGAAGTCCAGTTTCCTCAAGAATTTGACTGACAACCTCAACCAAATTTGGTAGTTCAAACTGTCGGGCTGACAGATTTACAGATATCCGAATTGGGTTAAATCCAGCAAGCTGCCAAGCACGGTTTTGGGCACAAGCAATTCGCAAGACCCATTCACCAATTGGTAGGATCAAACCATTGGCTTCAGCAATGGGAATAAACTTTGTTGGAGAAACCAAACCTAATGTAGGATGCTGCCAGCGAACCAACGCTTCCATAGCTGTAATTTGTCCGCTGTGTAAATCAATCAGAGGTTGATAATAAACCAGCATTTCATTGCGCTCAAGCGCTCCACGTAATTCATTTTCTAAAGTTATTCGCTCCTGCAACTGAGCATTAATCTCCGGCGAATAGAATTGGTATTTGCTACGCCCTTGCTGCTTCGCTTGGTACAGTGCGATATGAGCCTGTTGCAAAAGTTGATCTACGCTATTACGCTCATTTATTCCATTAATTGTGATGCCGATGCTGGCGGTAATATGAATCAAGTTACCCTGTATAGAAAAAGGTTTGTTCAGAGTACTTAATACCATTTGAGATAGCTTAATCACACTTTCAAAAGAAACAATGTCTATGTGGGCAATGGCAAATTCATCTTCACTCAAATGGGCAAGAATATCTGTTTGTGTCATACAGAGTGATAACCTCTGAGCGACTGCTCTTAACAACGAATTTGTTGTTTCATGCTCCAAACCATGACTCATCGCAGTGAAATCATCAATACCCAACAAAAAGACTGCTACAAAGCGCTGGTTATTTTCAGGTTGAGATAGAGTCTGATGGAGGCGATCGCGAAATAAATCGCGATTGGGTAATCCAGTTAGATCGTCATAATTACTGATGTAATGAATTAATTCATCTAATTTGTAAAGAGTTTGTGAAGTATCCGCCATCAATGTACCGGCTTCATCAGCAAAATCTGTGGGCAATTCAGGTAAGGTTTTGGTGTTTAGATAATTTTGCAATGCCGCAGATGTCAAAATAACCGGTTTGAGCAGGTGGTGTAGTGCGTAGAGAGTGGCGGCTGTACCCGCTAAAGTAGCCAACAGAGCAATAAGCATCACTCGAATCGCCATCTCCAAGGAATAGGAGTTTGAGATAACGAAACTCAAGAGTAAGCTTAGAAGTGGTATGTGAGTACCCAAAAATGCCACCAACATGATTTTAGCGGTGTAACTTTTTTTGAGTAATGGAAAACTAGCTAGGAACGAGTATAGATTAAGCTTGTGATTGAGCTTCATAGATTTTGTTTGATAGTTGGTAAATTAGTTCCGAGCTATTCTGATAAAAAAGTATTTTTAATTTACATTCCAGTAAAATTAGCTCTCATGGAACCCAACCCTGACAAGGTTATATATTATGCTTCCCAATTTAGACTCTTACTTAATATGCATTACGATAAAGTTTCTGTAAAACTTATTCCACAAGCAATTGAATAATCAAAACTTTATTAAGTGTTACACTGTCAGTCGTTATACAAGTTTAATATGAAGCTGTAAGAAAAAGTTTTGTAATGCGATTTTGTTGAACGGACGGACTAACTTTTATTTAAGTTAATTCTATCGAGCTAAATATAAGCATTATTTTCTATCGCTCCTAGCACATAAAAATAAGAAATAATTCTTTTTTTGGTCTTATGGATAGCACTTTTTATTCGATTAATCAATGCAATTAGTCTTAGAAATACAATCAAAAAAATGCAACACTATAAAGACCCTGAACTAAGATTTTAGTAAATTAAAGAAGTAGAATAAAGTTTCCTTATTAGCAAAGGTAGCATAGAGACTCAGACAGGAATGGTACTAAGAAAAGATACAGCCCTCGATCTGACTGGTTAAGAGTCTCTAGGCTCTTAACTCATTCTTGTCAGCTCCGCCTCCAGTAGCTTGACAAGAGGCAGAAGCCCACTTTAAATATATTCCCAGCCTCCAGGCTGGGAACAAGACAACATAAACCTTTGGGCTTTACAAGCGTGCCATTCGGCTCCGACAGTTAATGCCGATCGCCTCAGTTAGCTTTATAAGGGATGCTCCCAGATAATCCTTGCGCCAAAACATCTGCAAAGCTTGCTCTAAAGCTTCGTCAATATCGAAAGCGCAAGGAAATCCTTGCGACTTAATTAGATTTTTCCGTTTTCATACCTATAAGTATAAAACTTCCTTGACACCAAGACTTAATCAAGGGATACTTTTTGTATCGATTGGTAAATAAGCATTTTGTTGGTAACTATTATGCTCACCAAAGCACCAGATGCCAGCCATTTGATCGATGGTGGGTTTACAGCTTGAACGATATGCGATCGAACTCGCAATCACTAAACCTTATTCAAAAGAACATCGTTATGTCACAAAAGCTCTCAGAAAAAGTCGCGCTCATTACAGGTGGCACCAGCGGCATCGGTCTTGCGACTGCCAAGCGATTCGTTGCCGAAGGTGCATATGTTTTCATCACGGGTCGTCGTCAGCATGAACTTGATGCCGCCGTCAAAGAGATCGGTAAAAACGTCACTGGCGTTCAAAGCGATGTTTCTCTTCTTACAGACCTCGATCGCCTTTACACCACGATTGAGCAAGAGAAAGGTCGCCTTGAGATCATTTTCGCCAATGCTGGAGGTGGGGAATTTGCCCCGCTTGGATCGATTACTGAGGAACACTTTGACAAAACCTTTAACACCAACGTCAAAGGTCTGCTTTTCACTGTACAGAAGGCATTGCCTTTGTTGTCAGAGGGAGCTTCAATTATCCTCAATGCTTCGATTACTTCTATTAAAGGCAACCCAGCATTCAGCGTTTACAGCGCCACCAAAGCCGCCGTGCGCTCGTTTGCACGCAACTGGACACTCGATCTCAAAGAGCGCAAAATTCGTGTTAATGCCATCAGCCCTGGTGTCGTACCTACTGCTGGCTACAATCTTCTGGGACTAACTGAGGAGCAGGTACAGGAATTTATAGCAAGTCAGGCTGACAATATCCCCCTTGGGAGGGTGGGTACACCAGACGAGATTGCTAAAGCTGTTGTCTTCCTTGCATCAGATGACAGCAGCTTTGTCAACGGCATCGAACTCTTCGTCGATGGGGGCATGGCGCAGATTTGAAGTGTTCTCAAAGCGGTCAGCAACCTAAAAAACAGGCTGTTTCTGGTTCGCTGAATGCTCAACTCAAATAACTGTGTGCCATTAATTCTGCAACAAATTATTCCAGCTGATTGCCAGAAAAGAGCCGATTTGTAACTTGCTCCAACACCTTTAATGCTGTCAATGAACCTCGAATCAACCGAGTAGCGGCAAAAGGTTGTCGAAGCATGGCGATCGCTAACAAAAAAGGGTTTAGAGAGCCATCAGAGTTGATTGCTGGTGTGAGATCGGGGATATTATGCTGACAATCGTCGCTAACTACTCGCAGCGTTGCCACTGACACCCCAGCCGCATTGAAAAATTCTAAAGCGGTAAATCCTTCCATATCAACAACATCAGCCGCCAAAGTCTTACCCAAATGGCGTTTTTCGGCAGCAGACCAAATTATGCGATCGCTTGTTAGTGACTTGACTAATAAGGCTTTTTCTGATAAATAAGAGTGCAATTGTGCTGTGAAAGTGCGATCGCATTCTTGCTGTTTCCCCTGATAAATACAATTTTGATACAGCACAAGATCGCCAACTGTATAGCGATCGCTCAAGCTGCCACATATACCCATAATTAGGACTCTGGATTTTGGAGTCAGAAATTGTCCTTGTTGCAGGTATTTGAGTAAAGATTTCATCCCAACAGGTATGGCTAATACTGTTGGGATGGAGGCAGTAATGCCGCTTAATCCGCGACACACAGCTTTATATTCTGCTCCTTGAGGCACCAAAATTGTATTGATGGGCAAAAAATTAGGCACTAGTCTCGATAGTTTTAAGTTTTAACGGTCAATTAATGTTTAGAGTAGATAGGCAATAAGATTGCTCACCGTCGCGGCGCAACAATAACTACTGCTTGCCTTAAAGATTTGGTCATATCTAAGTGACAATAAGTAATATTGCCGTTTAGTTGTAACCAAAACTCGCAAACCGAAGATGATTGCTGTAGCATGACTAAATAATTGTGTCACCCACACGATAATTTTCCAAGATGGTAAAGCTTCATAACTCCAAATCCGCACGAGAACTCTTCAATATTTCCAAATTGGCGATTCAATTTTCGTGGTTGACGGTGAGTTTTTGGATTGCCGTAACGGTAGCTGGTGTTCTGGCTTTCAGTTCCCTTAAATATGCCTTGTTTCCAGATATTACTTTTCCAGTGGTGGTTGTAAATGCTACAGCTCCCCTGACAGCTGCTCTGGATACAGAAGCGAAGCTTACCAAACCCCTAGAAGAACGCCTCCGCTCCCTTGAAGGACTGGAGAATATCCGCTCATCAACCTATCCTAGTCAAACAGCTGTTGCCCTTTCTTTTGCGGTTGGGACAAATTTAGAAACATCGACCAAAAAGGTTGAAACTGCCCTAAAGCAGCTAACTTTACCTCAAGGAGCGACTTCTAAAATTATTCCTCTGAATCTAAACGAGTCAGCCGCCATTAGTTATGCCATAGAGAGTCCCACGCGGAATCTCAAAGATTTGACGAAATTAGCGCAAGATGAGATTGTCAGTGCGATCGCTAAATTACCAGGAGTATTAAAAGTCTCACTACTAGGCGCTGCGACTGCAACTCCTCCGATAAATCCAGCAAATGCGAGTGCAACGGTTCCCCAAGGTGGGGCAACATTAGTCCGGTTTAACGGTGAAGATGCACTTGCATTTCAGGTAATCAAACGCGGTAATGCTAATACTTTGGAAGTAGTGAGTCAAGTTGAGAAAGAAGTTCAAAGGCTACGCTTTACCCTCAAAGATGTCAAACTCACCTTAGCGGCTACCCAAGCAGAATATATCCGCCAAGCCACCCAGTCAACCATCGATGCTTTGCTGGAAGCAGTCTTGTTGTCAATAGTGGTAATTTTTCCTTTTTTATGGAATTGGCGGGCAACTCTGATCTCTGCCTTAGCGATTCCCACGTCTTTGCTGGCGACATTTATCGTCATGGCGATTTTCGGCTTCAACCTGGAAACAATCACCCTGCTGGCTTTAGCTTTGGTGATTGGTAGCATTGTTGATGATGCGATCGTGGATGTGGAAAATATCATGCGACACGTTGACGATGGGGAAACTCCTCGCCAAGCAGCGCTTTTAGCGACAAATGAGATTGGGTTGACAGTTACCGCCGCCACTTTAACAGCAGTAGCAGTTTTTCTACCCATAGGTTTAATGGGTGGGGTAATTGGTCAGTTCTTCAAGCCTTTTGGCATCACTGTATCCGCGGCGATGCTTGCTTCTATGCTAGTTGCTCGGACTTTATCTCCAGTTCTGGCCATCTACTGGCTCAAACCTAAATCCTCACTCTCCCCGCGTCGAGAAGCAAAAATATGGGTGGCGTTTACCCAATCTTACAGAAATTTGCTCAGTTGGTCTTTGAATCACCGCAAGATAGTTATCGGGTTAGCTGTACTCAGTTTCATTGCAGGTATAGCACTGATTCCACTAATTCCCAAAGGATTTATTCCCAAACTAGATCGCGGCGAATTTAATATTGCTTATACGGCTCCTTTGCCGAGTATTCCTAGTGGACGAGAGGGGCAGGAGGGCAGAGAGGCAGAGGGGCAGGGGAGCAGGGGAGCAGGGGAGCAGGGGATAAATCCTAGTCTCCAGTCTCAAATTCCCAATCCCTTGAACGATTCTCTTGAAGTTGCAAAGAAATTAGAAAATGTAGTCAGAAAATCATCGGCAGTTGAAACGGTATTTACCACTGTTGGTTCTCGTGAGGGTGAACCAAATAAAGGGACACTATATGTAAAGTTAAAGGAAAACCGCACAATTACAACTGCGGAATTACAAGACCAGTTGCGCTCCTCCTTACCTGTTATTTCTGGGGTAACTACTAGTGTTGAAGATATTCAATTTGTCGATTCTGGCGGTCAAAAACCCCTGCAAATAGCATTACAAGGTGATAATCTCCAAGCTTTGAGCAAAGCAGTCAAAGCAATTAAAGAAAGGATTCAAAGGCTACCGGGATTCGCTGATGTCACAGTTACAGGTGAAACGAATCCACAGGGCACGGTTTTTCAGATCGAGCGTCTGAATAATCAGCGGGTGGCCTACATCAGTGCTAATCTTGGCAAGGATCTGTCTTTGGGTGATGCCACTGACAAAGTGGTAGCTGAAGCAAACGCGGTGTTACCCTCTAATGTTTCTTTAAATTTAGGAGGAGACTCTGCTAACCAAAATAAGGTTTTTAGCAGTTTCGGCAGTACTTTAGCTTTATCTGCCTTATGCATTGTTGTGGTACTAATTTTACTATTCAAAAGCTGGGTAGACCCTTTAGTTATTGGTGTCTCTTTGCCTTTAGCACTAGTGGGGGCAATGTTGGCGCTACTAATTACCAAGAGCGACTTTGGTATGATCTCATTGATCGGTTTCGTCTTTTTACTAGGGCTGGCAAATAAAAATGCGATTTTGCTTGTAGATTATATCAACCAGTTACGCAATGCTGGCTTAGACCGTACAGAGGCGATTCTCAACACCGGATTAGTGCGCCTCAGACCAATTATGATGACCACGGCCTCCACTATTTTAGGGATGCTGCCGATCGCATTAGGTTTGGGTGCTGGTTCCGAATTGCGATCGCCGATGGCTGTAGCGATCGCAGGTGGACTAGTAACTTCAACTATCCTCAGTTTGATTGTTGTGCCAGTCGTCTACACCATTTTGGATGATTGGTTTCCCCGATTTAAGAAGAGGGGGAGCAGCACTTCGGCTACGCTCAGTGACCAAGGAGCAGGGGAGCAGGGGGGAAGTTGATGCAGGTTTTTGTCACGGGGGGGACGGGTTTTATTGGCGCCCATTTGGTACGGTTGCTCCAACAGGAAGGATATGCCGTCAAAGCACTGGTACGCTCAACCAGCAATTTGGAGAATCTACGCGGTTTGGATGTGGAAATTGTCAAAGGCGATTTGAACAATCCAAATCTCTGGCAACAAATGGCAGGTTGTCAATACCTATTTCATGTCGCAGCCCATTATTCCCTCTGGCAAACAGACCGTGAATTACTCCACCGTCACAATGTTCTGGGTACGCGCAATGTATTGGCAGCAGCTCGCAAAGCTAATATTGAGCGCACCGTCTACACGAGTTCAGTGGCAGCGATTGGGGTAGGATCGTCAGGGGAAGTTGTGGATGAAACACATCAGAGTCCCTTAGAAAAGTTGGTGGGTGACTACAAAAAGTCTAAGTTTCTGGCTGAACAAGAAGCGATGCAAGCCGTTGCTACAGGTCAGGAAGTAGTTATTGTCAATCCCAGCAGTCCGATTGGCTCGTTGGATATCAAACCTACCCCGACGGGTGATATAATCTTGCGGTTTTTACGACGGCAAATGCCCTTTTACTTGGATACTGGTCTAAATTTTATCGACGTGCGGGATGTGACATGGGGGCATTTACTGGCTTTGCAACGGGGTAAATCTGGCGATCGCTATATCTTAGGTAATCAAAACCTCAGTCTTAAGCAACTACTCGAACAACTCGCCGATATCACAGGTCTGAGCGCACCTCAACAAACAGTACCCGCTTGGTTGCCCCTGAGTGTTGCCTGGGTTGATGAAAAAATTCTCGCACCATTGGGTAAATCGCCCTCAGTGCCATTGGATGGCGTGCGGATGGCGAAACAACCTATGTATTACAATGCTTCCAAGGCTGTACGAGAGTTGGGTCTACCCCAATCTTCGCTAAACGCCGCACTCAAAGATGCTGTGGATTGGTTTGTTGCTCAAGGATATGTCAACCCCTCTGGGAAATTCAAAATTCAAAATTCACGCATTCAAAACTGAAGACCCCACAGATAAATCTTGGGGTTGAAAAAGTGGTGCATTTATCTTTAAAAGAGGAGCGATCGCAACAATGGCAGTTAATCTACAACAAGCTATGGATATTGGGAAGTATCTTGTTACTCAGCGTTTGAAAGGACGCAAACGCTTCCCCTTAGTGTTGATGTTAGAACCTCTTTTTCGGTGTAATCTCGCTTGTACTGGTTGTGGTAAAATCCAACATCCAAAGGAAATATTAAAGCAAAATCTCACCCCAGAACAGTGTTTTGCTGCTGTGGAAGAGTGTGGCGCACCAGTTGTTTCCATTCCTGGTGGAGAACCTCTGCTGCATCCCCAAATTGATGAGATTGTCCAAGGATTAATTGAGCGCAAGAAATATATTTACTTGTGTACCAATGGTTTGTTATTAGAAAAGAGCTTGGATAAGTTTCAACCTTCTCCTTACCTCACTTTCAGCGTGCATTTGGATGGAATGCGGGAATTACACGATCGCTGCGTAGATCGTAAAGGTGTTTTTGATATTGCTGTTAAAGCAATTCGCGCCGCTAAAGCTAAAGGCTTTCGTGTTACAACTAACACCACTATCTTTGAAGGTACTGAACCCAAAGATATGCAAGAGTTCTTCAACTTTCTGGAAACACTAAATACTGACGGGATGATGATTTCTCCCGGTTACAGTTACGAGTGGGCGCCAGATCAAGATCATTTTCTCCACCGCGAACAAACCCGCGCCCTCTTCCGAGAAATTCTGGCTCCATATAAAAGTGGTGAAAAAAACTGGAACTTTAATCACAATCCGTTGTTTCTAGATTTTCTCACTGGCGAGAAGGACTACGAATGCACACCTTGGGGTAGCCCTAGTTATAGCGTTCTCGGTTGGCAAAAACCTTGCTATCTGTTGAACGAAGGTTATTACTCTACCTTTAAGGAATTACTGGCACAAACTGACTGGAGTCAATACGGCCAGAAGAGTGGTAATCCTAAGTGTGCCGATTGTATGGTTCACTGCGGCTACGAACCCACCGCCGCAATGGATGCAATGCAGCCGCAAAATATGGCGCGTGCCCTTGGCAGTGTGTTTGGTAGGAATTAGTAAGTAAGTAGTAAATGCTACATATTGAAGGGTGCGATGACTGCTGCGGACTACGCCTACGCACCCTTTAAGGATTCCGATCGTACTGGAATGTGCTTAACAGAAAAAGAAAATGCTTATTTAGAGATATTGCGATCGCTCCTTGAGCCAAATTCGCCGAATTTCACCAGGAAAAATACTTATGCCATTTGTATCTGTTCGCGACCTGCAAATGTATTATGAGATTCGTGGCATTGGTCAACGCCTACTTAGTATCAGTGGTACTGGAGGAGATTTGCAGCGATCGCCGACTATTTTTGACTCACCACTAGCCCCACACTTTGAAATCTTAGCCTACGATCAGCGCGGTCTGGGTCAAACTTCAAAACCTGATATTCCTTACACCATAGCAGATTACGCCGCTGATGCAGACTCTTTGTTAAATGCAGTTGGGTGGGAAAGCGCTCATGTCATCGGAATTTCCTTTGGGGGTATGGTAGCCCAAGAGTTGGCACTGCGCTATCCACACCGCGTTAAACGTCTTGTTTTGGCCTGTACTAGTAGTGGCGGTGCTGGTGGATCGTCATATCCACTACATGAACTCGCAAACCTTGCTGCTGAAAAACTAGCTCATCGGCAAATCACAATTGCTGATACCCATTGGCAAGAGGAAGCTTGGCTCTCTAGCCGAACTACACAATTTCAGGAATTAGTAAAGCTGACACTAGCAGTTTTTCAAGCGGGTATAGACGAACCAAGTCGTGAAGTTGGGCGTCGTCGCCAGCTTGAGGCTCGTGCTGCTCACGACACATATAATCGACTTTCTCAACTGCATATTCCTGTCTATATCTGCGGCGGCCATCACGATGGCATATCTCCTCCTGCCAATCTTGAGGCAATGCACAAACAGATACCAGGTTCGTATTTAGAGTTCTTTAAGGGCGGTCATGGCTTTCTTTACCAAGACTCGCAAGCATTCAAGCGCATTATTGCCTTTCTCCAAAATAAATTTAAGTAATTTTACATAAAACATATAAGACATCACTACAAAGTGATAGTAACTACAACATCTATGCCCTCCCACAAGAGCAACGCTCGGCTCGTAAACTAAACAGAGACCAAAAATATGAAGTTATGTAAATAAATTTCACAAACATAACAATAATTTGTAATAAATAATGATACGGCAGCATTGTATAAAGAGAACTTGGAAGTAAAAAACAACATCTTAATGAGGTTTTCCAGTCGTTCATGGAAGTTTGAAGTTTTTTAACAAAAGTTTTAATCTGAAAGCCTGGAGATCGTAAACTTATTTCTTGGATGTCTGTTTTAAACCTTTCGTAACTCGTCAGGCAGTGCTGACATCAAAATCAACTGAACCATTCAGTTTTGAGTCCAATTATTCTTAACCGAGCACATTAGGAGATTTAACGCAATGGTTTTAGATGCATTTGCCAAAGTAGTTTCCCAAGCTGATACACGCGGCGAATATCTTTCCGATGCACAATTGGATGCATTGAGCGAACTAGTCAAAGATGGTAACAAGCGTACAGATGCCGTTAACCGGATTACCAGCAATGCGTCTGCTCTTGTTGCTGCTGCCGCTCGTGATTTGTGGGCAGAACAACCCCAATTGATCACTCCTGGTGGTAATGCTTACACCAGCCGTCGCGCTGCTGCTTGCATCAGAGACTTGGACATCATTCTTCGCTATATCACCTACGCTATCTTTGCTGGCGATTCCAGCGTGCTAGATGACCGTGCCCTCAATGGTTTGCGGGAAACCTATTTAGCATTGGGAACCCCAGGAGCTTCAGTTGCTGTTGGTATTCAAAAGCTGAAACAAGCTTCTTTGGCCATTGTCAACGATCCCAACAACATCACCAGAGGAGATTGCAGCGCTCTGTCATCTGAAATAGCTAGCTATTTCGATCGTGCTGCGGCTGCTGTGGCTTAAGCCAAGCATTGCTGATGTTGACTAAATAATTGTCCATAGGACAAAACAAAATTTCAACCATAAAGTTTGTGAAAGGGAAATAGCAAAATGTCAAAAACACCTCTAACTGAAGCAATTGCATCGGCTGATTCTCAAGGTCGCTATCTTAGCAGCACTGAAATTCAAGTTGCTTTTGGTCGCTTCCGCCAAGCCCCAGCTAGCTTACAAGCAGCAAAAGCATTGAGCGCCAATGCTCAACGCTTGACCGAAGGTGCAGCTCAAGCGGTGTATAACAAGTACCCTTACACCACTCAACAACAAGGCCCTAACTTCGCGGCTGATGCACGCGGCAAGAGCAAGTGTGTACGTGATGTCGGCTACTACTTGCGGATTATCACATACGCTTTAGTTGTTGGTGGCACAGGCCCCTTGGATGATTTCTTGATTTCTGGTTTGGCTGAAATCAACCGGACTTTTGAACTGTCTCCTAGCTGGTACATTGAAGCTCTCAAGTACATCAAAGCTAACCACGGTCTCAGCGGCGATCCAGGTGTTGAAGCAAATTCCTACATCGACTATGTAATCAATACTCTAAGCTAGAGTGTTTCTTTAGCCCGGAGAGGAAATCAGCTCTTATGACAAGTAAGTTCTATGAGTTGTTTATCTCTCCGGGCAGTTTTTTAAGAAAAGCTAGCAGAAAACCCTGGAGAAAGAGGAACGTAGTTCTGTATTTTTTGCTTTAGAACAGGGATGAAAGCTGCCGACGTAGCACGGTATTTGCTACAAATTTGGGAAAGTTCACAACCCAGTGCCTCTTTTAAGCTACCGTCAATTGGCACAATATTTTTGTCAGTACAAGATTTAAACACCTACCCTCGGACTGGGGGTAAAGTATACGCCCGAAATAACGTAAGGAGATATCACTACGCCCTAGTGGCAGATGTGGTGAGGCAGCGAGCGCAATCTTCTACCTTCTCTCAGGAGACGCTACGTGTTCGCGGAACGTTCCGTAAGGAAGGAAAGATGCAAGTGCAACGTTAGCGAGTCCGCGCCCCCTACAGGGAAGGAAGCTACGCGTAGTGTCTGACAGAGAACTTCTGAAGGTTTTTCTCTCCCATGTAGGGACTGCCAAACTGATAAGGTGAGCCTGGGAACCTGTGGAAACAGGATATTAAGGCAGCTATGTCTTAAAAATCACCTAATTTAAAGTAAGGTGAGTGTCAATTTCAAAAAGACTGTTAAAAGACTAGAAAAAAATTTTCTAAAAAGTTTTCAGTTTTGCAGTTAAAACTGAGGAGGTTAAAGATGGCAGCTTTGGGACAAGCAGCAAGATTAGGGATTGCAGCGTTTGAAAATTCAGCACCAGTAGAACTACGCCCAGATAGAACAGAAGCCGATGTGGCAGTGGTTATCCGGGCGGCTTACCGTCAGGTTTTGGGTAATGCATATCTACTAGAAGGAGAGCGTCTAGAGAGTGCAGAATCACTGTTGCAGCAAGGTGAAATCACCGTCAGGGGATTTGTGCTAGCCATTGCTCAATCAGAACTCTACCGGGATAAGTTTTTCTACTCCAACTCCCAAACTCGGTTTATCGAGTTGAATTATAAGCATTTATTGGGGCGTGCCCCAGAAGATGAGTCAGAGATTTCGTACCATGTTGAGCTTTACAACTCACAAGGTTACGAAGCTGAGATTAATTCCTACATTGACTCATTAGAATATCAAGAGAGTTTTGGCGAAAATATTGTGCCCTACTACAGAGGCTTTAAAAGTCAAGTAGGACAGAAAAATGTTGGCTATAGCCGACTGTTCCAACTGTATCGGGGTTATGCCAATAGCGATCGCGCTCAAGGACAAAAACAAGGACGCCTCACTTGGGAAGTGGCTAAGAATTTAGCTTCACCCATTTATCCAGTCTCTGCTGGAGCCTTAGCAGGTCTTTCTAGAGGCGATCGCGGCGAAACATACCGGATCAGAGTGTTACAAGCAGCTTCCCCAAACTCAGCTGTAGTAAGGCGCGGTACTGCGGAATTGATCGTACCCTACGAACAACTTTCTAGTAAATTGCAGCAGTTGAATCGCAAGGGCAGTAAAGTTATTAGCATTACAGCCGTATAAATAGGGAATTGGGGAATTAAGTGAGGAGTTAGGAGTGAGGAGTTAGAAGTGAAGAGTGAGGAGTTAGAAGTTATGAGTTTTAAATTCCTAACTATATCCCTACTCTTAAGTCCTAACTCTTAACTCCTAACTCCTAATTTTTCCAACTACTAATTACAAAAGGAAAATTACCAATGGCTATTACAACAGCAGCTTCCCGTCTGGGAACAGAACCTTTTAGCGATCAGTCTCCTGTGGAATTGCGTCCGAATGCAACCAAAGAAGACATCGAAAGAGTAATTGCTGCCGTCTATCGTCAAGTTTTGGGCAACAACTACATATTGGCATCCGATCGCCTAACAAGTGCTGAATCTATCCTCCGCGATGGAAAAAATACAGTGCAAGAGTTTGTGCGTCAAGTAGCTAAATCAGAACTGTACAAAACCAAATTTTTCTACGACAACTTCCAAACTCGCGTCATCGAACTGAACTACAAACATTTGTTAGGTCGTGCCCCTTATGATGAGTCTGATGTCGTCTATCACTTAGACTTGTATCAAACCAAGGGATATGAAGCTGACATCGATTCTTATATTGATTCGCCAGAGTATCAATCTAACTTTGGTGAAAATATAGTGCCTTACTATCGCGGCTTTGAAACCCAAACAGGACAAAAAACTGTCGGATTTACCCGGATATTTCAACTTTATCGCGGCTATGCCAGTAGCGATACCTCCCAACTCAAAGGCAAAGACACCCGCCTTGCTAGCGAACTAGGTCGCAATAGCGCATCCGTCGTTGTTCCTCCCTCCGGTGCCTCTTCAGGCTTTTCATACGTTGCTTCTGAAAAAGGCGTTACCCCCAACAGTACTTTTGGTGGTGCGGGAACTTTTGGTAAAGAAGGCAGACTTTACCGCATTGAAGTAGCAGGTGTTTTTGGAGCTGGGTATCCCAGCACACGCCGCGTCAATCAAGCAGTGGTTATACCTTATGAAGAACTATCTAGTTACTTCCAGAGAGTGGTGAAACAAGGTGGTAAAATAGCAAGTGTGAAACCCCTTTAGTGTCAATAGTCATTAGTCATTAGTCAATAGTCATTATTAAGGGCAAACGACTAATGACGATCTAGAATTGGGAATTAATTTTATGATTGGAGCAATTAGTAGTACATCAACGAGTAGTCGCTACTTTCGGTATGAAGTAGTGGGTCTGCGTCAAGTTGAAGAAACTGAAAAAACCAACTATCCTATTCGTTCTAGTGCTACTGTGTTTTTCACAGTACCTGAAAACCGGATGAATCAAGAAATGCAGCGGATTACTCGCTTGGGTGGCAAAATAGTCAGCATTCAGCCATTGAACGCTGAACCTCAAACAAATAGCGAGCAAAGCGCTCCTCCTTCTTCATAAATGAATTCTAGTCCGCAGGAATTTGAAGATTTATCACCGACAGGTAACTCTGGCGATGATGAATCTTTAACAGTAGAGCAAGCGATCGCTAATCTTGAGAGTGCAGATTTAGGTTTGCGCTTTTATGCTGCTTGGTGGTTGGGTAGGTTTCGGATCTGTGAAGCAGCTGCGGTTACAGGATTGATTAAAGCGTTAGAGGATGAAGCCGACAGAACACCAGAAGGCGGATATCCTCTGCGACGTAACGCAGCTAGGGCTTTAGGAAAACTAGGCGATCGCCAAGCAGTCTCACCTTTAATTGCCTGTTTAGACTGCTCAGATTTTTATGTCCGGGAAGCGGCGGTACAATCCTTAGAAATGCTGGGCGATCCGGTTTGCATTCCCGCCCTGAGCGAGCTATTACAAGTAGGTTTGAAGAAAGAGCAGCTGATATTAAAACAGCCTGATTTATCTCAACCCTACGAAGCTATTTTAGAAGCCTTGGGAGCCTTGAGGGCGACTGAGTGCATCCCTTTTGTAAAACCATTTTTAGAGCATCCAATCGAATTGGTGCAATATGCCGCCGCACGAGCGATGTATCAATTAACCCAAGAACCAGTTTATGGAGAACGGTTAGTAAAAGCTCTGGCAGGAGATAAATTGCAATTGCGTCGAGCAGTGTTAGCAGACTTGGGAGCGATTGCATATTTACCCGCAGCAGATGCGATCGCCGAAACTCTTGCTGAAAATAGCTTGAAGCTAATTTCTCTTAAAGGATTACTAGAATACCAAGTTAACCATACAGCAACAAGCACTTTGTCAGCAGGTGCGATAAAAGTGATAAATTTGATGGACTCGCTATTGTAGTCATAATTTCCCAGGCATTAGTTGTTATTAATACGCTTAAATCAACTGTTTACCACAGATAAACCCCTAACATAACTGCGAGATAAGGGCTAGGGGGTTTATGTCTGATGTCAACTACGGAGGGCTTAAGCTACAATTGGCAGATCCCTAATGACTCATGGCAAATGATTATGAATAACAGTGACCTGGCCCAAATATTAATTCGTGCTGTGAAAGAAGCAGACTCTTCGGATCGCTTATTAGACGCAGTTCAGGAGTTAGCGGCAGCTGGTATTGAAGAATCTGTTCCCACTCTGATTGCAGCTTTAGGTTACAACAATCCAGGGGCAGCAGTGGCGGCAGTAGATGGACTAATTGCGATCGGCGAAGCCGCAGTACCCTCACTATTGGAACTAATTGATGACTACAACTACAGTGCTAGAGCCTGGGCGATTCGCGCCTTAGCGGGAATTGGCGATGTCCGGGCGCTGGATACCTTGTTAGAGGCAGCAAAAAACGATTTTTCCTTAAGCGTGCGGCGAGCAGCTTCTAGGGGATTAGGCACTTTGCACTGGCAGCAACTACCTGCTGAGAAAGTGGAATCTGTTCAGACTCAGGTATTAGAGGCACTATTAGTAATTTCTCAAGATCCAGAGTGGATAGTGCGTTATGCAGCAGTGACGAGTTTAGAAACACTAGCGATTGCCATAGCAGTCACTTTACCAGAGCAAGCGTCACGGATTACAAATCAACTTCAGCAAATACTCGATACTGATGCCGATGTGGGAGTTCGTACCCGCGTAAAATTTGCACAGCAAAAAATTCAACAGCAACAACATCAAGAAATGTTTGCACCAAAAAGAAAGCTAGAAAATACTGAAGTGCCTGAAATACCTCATCGTGGTGGTGGCAGACGGTAAATCACCAGACACCAACCGCGCTTGCGGTATGGTGTTAGGTCTGCCAATTCATCGGGGATAGGCTTCAGAACTCCTTGTTTTCTTGGTCTTACATTCGCTTCTTCTTTGATGGGGAGTCCTGGTTCCCAAGACTTTAAATTTTTGTCAAACTAACCAGGCGATAAAGATTGAATTTCTGCCTGGATATTGCCACGAGCAGATGGTTCGGCAAACTCTGACATTAAAGGCGTAAAATAAATACGCGATCGCTGTAAAAATCGTTCTAAAGTTTTCTGACGACCTGTGATATAATCTCCCTCTGCCACCCAGCCATATTCCTGACGAATAGCATGGGCGTATTCTTCATAATCAACTGGGTTAGTAGCTAAAATCGCTAAATCTGCATCAACTAGGACTTGGCTATCATAGTCATTTACCGCAGCTTGGTGGTTTTTAGTGTTCAGAATCAGACGGGTGACAGTAGTTATGATACTTTCTGGAATACCCAAATTACTCAGCAACTCAAAAGCATAGTCTGCACTTCGTTCTTCGTTATCTTTGGCTTCAGTGTCATACACTACATCGTGAAACCAGGCAGCTAGTTGAACAGCAGCTAAGTTATTGGTGTAGCCTTGCAAAATCTCAATTGTGCTGAGGACGCGATCGATGTGTTTCAGTGTATGGTAATAGCGATCGGGGGTAGAGTAAGCTTCAACCAAGAAATTAAAGGCTTTCTCAGCCGCTACTCGATCGACGCCAAAGGGTTGGAGTGTGTGTTGCCAGTTATAAAATAAAATATCCATAAATTTTTTTGTAGGCATAGAGGCAGTATACCCATTCTGAGTATTGGAAAAAATAAGTACATGCTGTTAAAACAGCAGTAGAAGACTTCAAGTAGAACCTCACCTTCTAACTTTGCTACGAGAAAAAGAGGAAAAATTTTCTTCCCCTTACTTGTAGTAAAGGGTTAGGAGTGAGTTCACGCGAATATATTTACAAGTTATAAATCAATGAAACTTTCGAGTTTCGAGAATTGCTGGGTATTGCTAGCACCCAACCACACCCAATACGGTTCGGTTAAAGGGAAAAGAGAAAGGTTTTGAATACATCCTTTACTCTTTACCCTCGCCCCTTATCTCCAAAGGGAACCCACCTTCCCTTTTTCCCAGACCGCAGGAAAGTGAAAAATGCTTATCCGAACCGTATTGCAACCACACCTACAGGAAGGGGAACCGTTAATTTCAAATATCAGCGGGATATGAGTGGTTCACCACTGTGATATCTGATACAGGTAAGTTATGATTGTGGGCATTAATTTTTTATTGTTAAGATGCCAGCTAAAATCATCCTTACCGTTATCCAAGGACAATTATTAGGACAGCAATATATTTTTGATTGCCGCAGTAGCTGCATAATCGGTAGAAGTCCAGATTGCAATCCTCAGTTACCAGATGATGAGAATCATCGGGGCATCTCCCGCTATCACTGTCTACTGGATATTAATCCTCCTGATATTCGGGTGCGGGACTTTGGTAGTAAAAATGGCACTTACATTAACGGTAAAAACATCGGACAACGCCAACGAAATCAAACGGCTGAAGAAGCCGTAAAATTAAACTTTCCAGAGTATGACTTACGAACAGGCGACGAAATCAATTTAGGTCACACTGTCTTTAAAGTTAGTATAGAAATACATCCAGATGGAGTAAATCTACCAACCTTCATCCCTGACGATGTTACTGTCAAAAATAACCTAGTACAACAAACTTATTTCTTAGACATCATCAAATACTTTCTGAAATTGGCTGAGAGTGGCGATCGCAGCCTCAAAGCAATTAGCGGTTATAATATTGTCAAACTTCTTAGCACGAGTGAATTCGGAGAAGTTTATTTAGCAAAGCATAATCAGTCTGGCAAGTTCATAGCCTTAAAAGTTATGTTACCAGCAGTGGCGGCGAATGACTTTGCTGTGCAGATGTTTCTCCGAGAGACTGAAAACACTAAAGCTTTGCAACATCCTCATGTAGTGCAACTGATGGATTCTGGCTTCTCGGAAATTATCTTCTTTTTTACAATGGAATATTGTGAGGGCGGTACTGTATGGGATTTCATGCAACAACTGGGTGGGCGATTGTCTGTTGATATTGCAGTACCGATTATTCTCCAAATTTTAGACGCTTTAGAATATGCCCACAATGTTGAACTTCCTTATGTCAAACTGGCTGATGGGAAGTTTGGCAAAGGTAAAGGTATAGTTCACCGCGACCTCAAACCGAGTAATATCTTCTTGACTAAGATTGATGGAAAGCTGGTGGCTAAAATCGGTGATTACGGCTTATCTAAGGCCTTTGACTTGGCTGGTTTAAGTGGTCAAACTTTGACTGGGACTCAAGCGGGTACTCCCGTTTTCATGCCGCGACAGCAGGTGCTTAACTTTAAATATGCCCAACCGGAGGTAGATATTTGGGCAGTTGCGGCTTGTCTCTACAATATGCTAACAGGTTGTTTCCCCCGCAACTTCACAGGCGATCCTTTTCTGGCAGTTTTACAGAATAATCCCATACCAATTCGCCAACGAGATGCAACAATTATGCAACCCCTAGCGCAGGTGATTGATTTGGCGTTGGTTGATAAGCCAGAAATTCACTTTAAGAGTGCAGCCGAATTTAAGCGGGCATTGTTAAGTGCGTTGTCATAGTCGAGTTTATAGGATTTTTTATCTATTTAATCCACATCTGTCGTCGGGGCGCAATGCTTCTATGATGAAATATTTTTAATTGCAAGTCCCTAGAACGCACGGTGTAAAGGGAGCAATGCGATTTGGTGAGGTGGGACAAAAAAGGTGCGATCGCTAAAAATCATATTTATATCTGAAAATAAAAATAAAAGTTTCCCAGTTTCCCAGTGTTAATACTGGCTTAATTGTTGCAAATATTTATATTGTACTGAAGTTAGTTTTTAGCGATCGCACCTTTTTCACCCAACCTCACAAAATCACGTTGCTCCCCTTTTGCGGTGTCGGGGCTATTACTTTTGGTATTAACCACTCTCTACGCGCTTATAAACGTATTATTAAATGTATAAACATTGGCAAATAATCCTGGTCGAAACAGATGATTGCAGGCTGGTTGATTATAGCCAAAGAGTACACAGTATACAACTAAATGTGAGTTTGGCAATACTATGATGATAGATACGCAAGAACAAAAATATCTCTACCGTTTCAGCAAAGCACAGTTATTCTTTGAAAGCGTTGGTAGTCAAGAGAAGCTAGAAATGCTTGCAATTCCCGGTGGCATTTTTCAAATGGGATCTCCAGAAATAGAAATGGGGAGGGATGAGCATGAAAGTCCAAGGCACTTAGTAAAGGTAGCGCCTTTCTTCATGAGTAAGTATCCAATCACCCAGTTACAGTGGCGGCTGGTAGCAGCCCTACCCCAAATTAACCGCCCACTTGACCCTGAACCATCCGATTTTTTAGGAGACAACAGACCAGTGGAACGTGTCTGTACTCTCACTAGCCATACAAACGCAGTTGACAGCATTAGCTTCAGCCCGGATAGCAAGATACTAGCATCTGCAAGTAGTGACAACACTGTAAAACTGTGGGACACTACCACTGGCAAAGAAATCAAAACTCTTACTGGGCAGACAAATCCAGTTATTGGTATCAGTTTTAGCCCGAATGGCAAGACACTAGCAACTGCAAGTTCTGATAGAACTGTGAAACTATGGGATATTACTACTGATAAATTACTCAAAACTTTTGAAGGACATACAGACGGGGTTAATAACGTCAGTTTCAGCCCAAATGGTAAGATACTGGCATCTGCAAGTAGTGATAGCACTGTGAAACTATGGGATATTACTACTGGTAAAGAAATCAAAACTCTTAAAGCACATACAGACGGGGTTAATGACATCAGGTTCAGCCCAAATGGTAAGATACTGGCATCTGCAAGTAGTGATAGCACTGTGAAACTATGGGATATTACTACTGGTAAAGAAATCAAAACTTTTCAGGGGCATACAAGTAGGGTTAATGAAATTAGTTTCAGCCCAGACAGCAAAATACTGGCATCTGCAAGTTCTGATAGAACTGTAAAATTGTGGGACACTGCCACTGGCAAAGAAATTAAAACCCTCAGTGGACATACAGACGTAGTTCAAGACGTTAGCTTCAGCCTAGATGGCAAGATGTTGGCATCTGCAAGTCGTGACACCACGCTGAAACTGTGGGATACCACCACTGGGAAGTTACTCAAAACTTTTATGGGACATACAAAATGGGTTTTTGGTGTCTGTTTCAGCCCAGACGGCAAGATACTGGCATCTGCTAGTTATGACACAACGATAAAATTGTGGGATATTACTACTGGCAAGTTACTTACAACTCTTAAAGGGCATACAAAGCCTGTTAATAAAGTTAGCTTTAGCCCAAACGGCAAGCTACTGGCATCTGCTAGTGCTGACACAACGATAAAATTGTGGGACAGTGCCACTGGCAAACTACTCAATACTCTTAAAGGGCATAAACTTGAAGTCTGGGGAGTTGCCTTTAGCCCGGATGGTAAGGTATTGGCATCTGCCAGTGCTGACAGAACAGTGAAAATGTGGAATATTACCACTGGCAAAGAAATCAAAACTCTTAGTGGGCATAGAAATGAGGTTAATAATGTCAGTTTCAGCCCGAATGGTAAGGTACTAGCATCTGCAAGTTCTGACAATACAGTGAAACTATGGGACACTACCACTGGGAAGTTACTCAAAACTCTTAAAGGACATACAGAATGGGTTAGTCGTGTTAGTTTCAGACCAGATGGTAAGGTACTGGCATCTGCAAGTGCTGACAATACAGTGAAACTGTGGGATATCACCACTGGTAAGTTACTCAAAACTCTCACTGGACACACAAACTCGGTTCATAGCATCAGCTTTAGCCCGGACGGTAAGGTATTGGCATCTGCAAGTGCTGACAATACCGTGAGACTGTGGAGGTGGGATTTTAATTATTTACTGAACGAAGGGTGCAATTTTATCAGCGAATATTTTAAAACTAATCCTCCTGATGATCAGAGTGACATGCATATATGTGACGGTTTAAAGAGAAACTCTGACTAAGTGTTACTTACTTTAAAATACATATTTTTATGTCCTAAAAAGTACTAACAGAATTTTATAACTAACGAGATTTAAACAGCTTAAATTTTCTTATATTAAAAGGCTTTTAGGTGTAGCGAACAGCAATAAGGTTCATTCTGAGCTAGGATTAATTGCAACTATTGGTGTGTTGAGCCAGGATTAACTACAACTGGGACAAGATTATTGGTAACCAGCTAGCAATAAAGAAATTGAGCCAAAATTATGAGAGAAAAACACTCATTAAAGCTTGAGTATATTTGAAAACATCTTTCTCCCCCAGTTTCCCCAGTTCCCCTAGCTGGCGTAAGTACATCATTCAAAATCAATGGAATCCTTGCACTATATGAATTACGAATTCCTCATAATGGTGAGAGCTAAATGAAAGCGTCAAAATAGAAGACACAGGCTTTCGACAAAAAGCCTTGCCTTGATTAACGGAGTTATTACTCAGTGGTATTACAAGTACAAACAAGCACCTACGAAGCTAAAACCCAAGAAATTGCTAAACAACTTCTAGCCGCAACGCAGGAAAATCGTTCATTTTTTTCTTCCCTGCGGGATCAAATGCGTTGGGATGATAAATTACTAGCTTGGGCAATGAGTAACCCTGGCTTGCGGGTGCAACTATTTCGCTTTATAGATACGTTACCAGCTTTGCACAGCAAATCAGAAATTGCCTCACATTTACAAGAATATTTAGGCGATGAATCTGTAGAATTGCCGACAGCTTTGAAGGGAATGCTAAACTTTGCTAACCCCGACTCGATGCCTGGACAAGTTGCTGCTACAACGGTTGGTACAGCGGTTGAGACACTTGCCCATAAATATATTTCTGGGGAAAATATCAAACAAGTCATCAAAACAGTTGAACGACTGCGAAAAGAAAAAATGGCTTTTACCATCGATTTACTTGGTGAAGCCGTAATTACCGAAGCCGAAGCGCAGTCTTATCTAGAACGCTATCTAGAATTAATGCAACAATTGGTGGAAGCATCGAAGAATTGGGCAGTTATTCCGGCGATTGATGAGGCTGATGGCGAACCGATACCAAAAGTTCAGGTTTCTGTGAAATTAACGGCCTTTTATTCCCAATTTGACCCGTTAGATGCTAAAGGTAGTGAGGAGCGAGTTAGCGATCGCATTCGGATTCTCTTACGTCGTGCTAAAGAATTAGGGGCAGCTGTGCATTTTGATATGGAACAGTATGCCTATAAGGATATAACTCTCAGTATTCTGAAAAAACTCTTACTAGAAGAAGAATTTCGGCAACGCACAGATATTGGCATGACAATTCAAGCATATCTGCGTGATAGCGAACAAGATGCCAAAGACGTAATTTCTTGGTTGAAAGAACGCGGTTATCCCCTGACAATCCGCTTGGTGAAAGGCGCATATTGGGATCAAGAAACCATCAAAGCAGCGCAGAAGCATTGGCCACAGCCAGTTTACAACGACAAAGCCGCAACTGATGCTAACTTTGAAACTATCACTCAATTGTTGTTAGAAAATCATCAATATGTCTATTCTGCCATTGGTAGCCATAATGTGCGATCGCACTCTCGCGCCATTGCCATCGCTGAAAGTTTAAATGTCCCCCGCCGTCGCTTTGAGTTGCAAGTCCTCTACGGTATGGGTGATAAAGTTGCCAAGGCTTTGGTTGATAAAGGTTATCGGGTGAGAGTTTACTGTCCCTACGGTGAATTATTACCTGGGATGGCCTATTTAATTCGCCGATTGTTGGAAAATACCGCTAATAGTTCTTTTTTACGCCAAAATCTCGAAAATCGACCGATTGAAGAGTTATTAGCAGCGCCGATTGTCAAAGAAGAAAAAAACTCTTTAACTCCTAACCCTTCGGCAGGCTCAGGGCATCGCTCCTCACTCCTAACTCCTCACTCTCATTTCTCTGGTGCTGCTGATACCGATTACGCCGAGGAAGAAGTGAGAAAGAAGGCGGCGCAAGCTTTCCAAAGCGTTCGTCAACAATTGGGTAAAACTTATTTACCACTGATTAATGGCGAGTATGTTAATCCACCGGAATTTGTTGATTCTCTGAATCCTTCTAAGTTCAGTGAGGTAATTGGTAAAGTTGGGTTAATTAGCGTTGAACAAGCAGAACAGGCGATGCAAGCTGCGAAAGCGGCGTTTCCTGGGTGGAAGAAAACACCAGCTAAACAACGCGCTGATATTTTGCGGAAAGCGGGTGATTTGATGGAACTCCGCCGCGCTGAATTTTCAGCTTGGATAGTTTTAGAAGTTGGAAAACCAGTTAAGGAAGCTGATGCAGAGGTTTCGGAAGCGATAGACTTTTGTCGGTACTACGCTGATGAGATAGAACGGTTAGACGAAGGTGTGAATTATGACATACCTGGCGAAACTAACCATTATATCTACCAGCCACGAGGAATTGCTGTAGTGATTTCTCCTTGGAATTTTCCGCTAGCGATCGCTTGTGGAATGACTGTTGCAGCTTTGGTTTCGGGCAATTGTACTCTCCTCAAGCCTGCGGAAACATCTTCTGTAATTGCAGCGAAACTCACAGAAATCTTGATAGACGCTGGTTTTCCCAAAGGTGTATTTCAATACGTACCTGGGAAGGGTTCGCAAGTCGGCGCTTATTTGGTAAATCATCCAGATACTCATGTAATTGCTTTTACGGGTTCCCAGGAAGTTGGCTGTAGAATTTACGCAGAGGCGGCAACGCTGAAACCCGGACAGAAACACATGAAACGCGTGATTGCGGAAATGGGCGGAAAGAATGCCATTATCGTTGATGAAAGTGCTGATTTAGACCAAGCTGTTGTGGGAGTAGTGCAGTCGGCATTTGGTTATAGTGGCCAGAAATGTTCGGCTTGTTCGCGGGTGATTGTGCTGGAACCGATTTATGATGCCTTTGTGCAACGATTGGTGGAAGCCACAAAATCCTTGAACATTGGGGAAGCAGAGTTACCGAGTACACAAGTTGGGCCAGTAATTGATGCTAATGCCCGCGATCGCATTCGCGAGTATATTGAGAAGGGTAAGGCAGAAGCAGAAGTGGCGTTGGAATTACCAGCACCCGAACAAGGCTACTTTATCGGCCCAGTCATCTTTAGTGAAGTATCGCCAAATGCGGTAATTTCCCAGGAAGAAATTTTTGGCCCTGTGCTGGCGGTAATTCGGGTGAAAGATTTCCAGGAAGCTTTAGCAGTCGCCAACGGTACAAACTACGCTTTAACTGGCGGACTTTATTCTAGAACACCTTCGCACATTCAGCAGGCGCAGACAGAATTTGAAGTTGGGAATTTGTACATCAACCGCAATATTACCGGAGCGATCGTTGGACGGCAACCCTTTGGTGGATTCAAACTTTCGGGAGTAGGTTCTAAAGCAGGGGGCCCTGACTACTTACTGCAATTTTTAGAACCGCGCGCGGTGACAGAAAATATTCAACGTCAAGGTTTTGCACCAATTGAAGGAGCAGATTAAACTTAAACCTTTCCCTGATTGGTCGCGGCAGGAAGCAGTGTTTCGACACAACGACCGGCTCAGTGCATCGCTACGCTCAACAACTGGGCAGTATTCCAACTGAGCCTCCTGCCTCTCTTATTAAATTACAATAGGTCGTAACATCAAACAGAGTTTAATGAGTAATTTAGTTGTAAAATTTGCTGAATTACCTAAAGATTTTCCGGCAATTTAAGTAATTAGAAAATCAGTTTTTAAAGAAGAACAAGGGGTAGATCCCGCTTGATAATTTAATGGCAAAGATGAAATATCCGATCGCCTAATTGCTTATTTAAATGTGGAAGCTGTAAGTATTGCTAGAATCAGATATTTAGATGAGAATATTTTATGAGCAATTAACTAAAATATTTCATTAAAATTGACTCTAGCTGGACTATACGAATTGGCTTGATCAGGTAGTCATCACAACTACCTGGTACCATGGCGATTTCCTCCTCTAAAGGTTCGCTAAAGCTCATCATCACAATCGGTAAATGTTCCCGATAAGGCTCTTTTCTCAGGATATTCAGCAAATTCCAGATATGAACATCTTTTACTAACTGCAAATCAAAAAAAACTAAATCTGGTTGGAAGCTTTGCAACTGTTTCAAAAAGTCGTTACCATTATCTATCCACTTGACTTGGTAGCCAATTGTGTGGAGATAATCTTGCAATACTGTTGCTGTGTTTTCCTCTTCTTCTACAAGCAAAATAGTTTTATTTGTGGAGATGCCTAAAGAAGAGGAGGACGAGGTTAAGTTTGCTTCCACTTCTATCTCATCGAGATGATTTGTCTCATCTTCCCCATGTTCCGGATGCTCTGGATTTGGTAGAAACAGAATGAACTGACTGCCCTTTCCTAAAGTTGATGTCACGGTAACATCTCCACCATGTAAACGGGCTAATTTCCGCGTCAAAGCTAAACCTAAACCAGTGCCTTCATACTGCCGATTTAACCGACTGTCAAGCTGTTTAAACGGTTCAAATAAAAATTGAAACTGACTTGAGTCTATACCAATACCAGTATCTGAAACTGTAAACGTTATCCCTTGTGGCACTTTTTTGACTACCAGGGATACTTCGCCTGCTGGGGTGAATTTAATCGCATTAGTAAGCAAGTTGAGTAGCATTTGCTTGATGCGCCGCTCATCAGCAATGCAAATATCAGCTTCTTGGTCAATTTCATGTGTGAGTTGCAATCCCTTTTCTGAGGCGCGATCGCGCACTGTCCAGATAGCATAATTACATATATCTACCACTGACAAAGATGATAGTAACAGATCCTCTTTACCTGCTTCTACTTTAGATAAGTCAAGGATATCGTTAATCACTGCCAGTAGATGTTCGCCACTACTATATATACAACTTACATATTCGTTCTGCTTTTCATTTAGAGAGCCAACTATTTCTTGTTGCAATAACTGTGACAAACCCATAATCGCATTCAGAGGTGTCCGCAACTCATGGCTCATGGTTGCTAAAAATTCAGTTTTTGCTCGATTGGCAGCTTCTGCTGCTTCTTGAGAGGCACGTAGTTTCAACTCTGTTTGCTTACGTTCAGTAATATCCTCAATCATCGCTAGAAAAAACTCAGGTTTACCATTGCTGCCTGGTATAACAGAAACAGAGATATGAGTCCAAAGTAAGTTACCATTTTGATGCTGGCAGCATCTTTCTATCTCAATACGATGTCTTTCGACAAGCTGTTTCTGATGTTTGGATGGTTGCAAACCGTCCCTCGAAGTTTTCTTTAAGTCTGTGCGAATTCCTGACATCAGTTGTTTGTAAAGTTTTAAATCCTCCTTTTCTATGGAAATGTAATCTGTAAAGCACTTGCCGTATAACTCTTCTCGGCTGTATCCTAAAATCTCGCATAGTGCCAGATTAGTATCAACTATCTGCCCTTTCATATCTATCAGACCAATGCCGATAGAGGAACGCTCAAAAATCGCCCGAAATTGTGTCTCACTCTGTCGCAGTGCTTCTTGTACGACGTTTCGCTCGCTCGCTTCTATAGCCAGTGTCACAAAATCTGCAATTGAGCCAGCAAAACTCTCTTCTTCTAAAGTCCATTGGCGACCTTCACCTATGTGTTCGTGACACACTACGCCTACCAAATGACCCTCTAGCCAAATTGGTGCGTCTAGTATAGATGTGATGCCCAAAACTGAAAGATAAGACTCGGATAATTCTTGGGTTCTGGGATCGTTTCTGGCATCATCTGCGGCAATAGTACGCTCCTCTTCTAAAGCCTGGAAATAAGCAGGAAAATTTGTTTTTAAAAGCGAGTTCCCAAAGGTATGCTTCTTTGTCCTGACATCATACAAATCAATGCATTCAATTTTTGAACGTTCTTCATTATATAACCATACTCCAACTCGCTCTACTAACAGCGTCTGAGCAGCAGTTTCTGTAATTTCCCTCAACACCGCATTGAGATTACCTTGCTGAAATGTCTTGCTTCTTGCCAGTTGCACCAGCATCTGGCTTTGTTTTCGCCGACTATTTTCTCTGATTCGTAAAGCCTCTTGGGCCTGGTTGTGCTCTGTTATATTTCTAGCTGACACTACCTGCATTAGTTGCCCTCAAGAAGAAATAATTTGGACTTGCAGTTCTACGGAAAAAGTAGAACTGTCTTTGTATAACTACAATTACTTGCTATGGTTTTTCATAACCGGAAAGTATAATTTTTCTAACTAAATTTTATGATTCTGGCTAATTAGTTATAAGCTAGATTTTGCTGATTACTTCTGTTACTTCATACCAATAATTTTTGCCAGGGGGTAATTAGCATTTCTAGTAATTTCACGATTAAGTAATTTTACTATCAAGTAGTATAAGTAGTATAGTATTTTTTATTTGAAACTGGGGAGTGCTAAAGACTTTTCCCAATACCCAATCCCTAGTACAATTTCTTGCTTAGTATTGATTAGCAAAATACCCTTGATTCTCCTAGAGAAAGATACTTAATGGCTCAAATTCTGCCAAACTTAAGGTAACGGCAGCTTTTGCGGAGGTGGAGCGATGACAGATAGTGATGTAAGAATTGTTTCCCTGATTCCCGGTGGAACGGAGATTTTAGCGACACTAGGGTTAGTTAATGCTATTGTGGGGCGATCGCACGAATGCGATTACCCTCCAGAAATCCTCAATCGCCCCATTTGTACCCAAGCACGTTTAAACAGTGATGCCTCCAGCAGCCAAATTCACGACGACGTGAACAGTTTATTGCAATCTGCTCTGAGCATTTATGAAATCAAAACAGATGTTTTAGAGCAATTGCAGCCTACCCACATTCTCACTCAAGACCAGTGCGATGTTTGTGCTGTCAGCTTACACGATGTTGAAAAGGCAGTTGCTACACTAATTGATAGTAAACCTCAGATTATTTCTTTACAACCCAATATTCTCCAGGATGTTTGGGCTGACATTGAACGAGTCAGCAACATCTTTGGCGTAGACTCAGTAAAAGTCTTAGAAAATTTAGAAGCTCGCGTCAAAATCTGCCAGCAAAAAATCCAAGGACTTTCTTTAGATGAACTGCCTACTGTCGCTTGTATCGAGTGGACCGATCCTTTGATGATCGCCGCTAATTGGATTCCTGAATTAGTTAACTTAGCAGGAGGACAGTCTTTGTTTTGCGCTACAGGTCAGCCTTCTCCAATCTTGCCTTGGGAAACACTAGTAACAACTAATCCCGATATAATTATTTTTATGCCTTGTGGCTTTGATTTAAACCGCACTCGCAAAGAAGCCAATTTATTAACTCAACGTCCAGAGTGGGAAAAACTACATGCTACCGAAACTGGTAGAGTCTACATTACCGACGGCAATTCTTATTTCAATCGTCCAGGGCCGCGACTGGTAGATTCTCTAGAAATTTTGGCAGAAATTTTGCATCCAGAAATTTTTCAATACGGCTACAAAGGAACTGCTTGGGAACGTTTGTAAAAAAGAATTCAGAACTCAGGAGCGGAGCCGGAGACTCCGAAAGCTCCGGTCAGAATTCAGTATGAATTCAAGTCAGGCTGAGTGAGATTGGTTTAAAACCTTGACGCGTTCCAATCGCCCACAAAGACTAATTCTGATTCCTGGATTCTGAATTCTGAATTCTTGTTCAAGGTGTTTGTTCAGAATCTGCCGATGGTTCATTGTTAAATAACAGCAGACGTGCAGCAAGAATGGCAAATCCTACAGCCGCGATCGCTTTTAAAACCCGTGTAGGTAATAATTCGGCTACTGCACCCCCTGCTAACGATCCCAACAGGCTTGTCAACAGCAATGCGCCTGCTGCACCGAAAAATACTGCACGTGGAGAATTAGAACGTCCTGAAAGTGCGATCGCTGCTAGCTGACTTTTGTCACCCAATTCTGATAAAAAAACCGTAATAAAGCTCAGTCCTAAAAGATGCCAATCCATATAATTAAGGGAAAGTAGGGTATTTTACTAATGACCAACGATCTTGTAGAGACGCGATTAATCGCGTCTCTACTAACTAATGACTAGTAAATACATCCCAAAATAGCATTAGAGAAATTACCAATAACATCACGCCGGCTGATTTTTCTACAGTTTTTGGGCTGAGTCGGCTGGCTATCCAACTACCTAAAAGTACACCTAATAAGCTGGTGGTTATTAGGGCTGCCGCCGAGCCGATAAATACCACCCACGGCGAATGAGATTGTGCGCTCATTAACAAAGTGGATAGCTGAGTTTTATCTCCAATTTCTGCTAGAAAAATGGTTACAAAAGTCGTACCAAAAACTACTAGCGCTGATTGCTGCTTTTGAGGACTATCGGCAATTACAGGCCGAACCGGAGCGATCGCAGGAGTTAAGTTAAAATCATTGCTGTCTTCCAGTTCTAGCTCGATCTCAGTGTGAGATATGCCAGAAATCTCCAAAGGTGCAGAATCAAGTTTCACAAGCAGTAGTTTTGGTTGCTAGGGTGTTTTCATATTTCTATCATTTTCTCAGATTTTTGTCATAAATTGCAATCTCACACAAAAAAAGCAGGGTTGGATGTCAAAGGCCAACAGCTTGGTCGAAGCGTAGTATTTCTAAACTGCGATCGCCATAAACTCCTTCTATTTGCTGGCGACAGCAGTCAATAGCAAAATCGTTAACTTCTTCTGGTTCAATCCCATACATATCTTGAAACACTTCTGATTCCACACGGCAGAAACGCGGACGATTGGGGTAGATGCGACATTCTCGCGTGGTATGGTCGAAATTAACGCACCATCCCCCTTCGCCTACCATGCTGAGGTAGAGTTCTAGTTCTGGTGGAGAGAGGTACTCTTCCAAGTCTGGACGCTCTGCTGGATCGAGATTACAACAGGCTCCACATTGCTTTACACATTGCCAAGTTGACATTTTGGATTAGGGATTGAAGAAGGGAATAGGGGACAGGGAATAGGGTACAGATTATTTCCTGTCACCTCTCCCTTAATCCCAATGCCCTTATTTTACGTTTTTATATCTTTTCTTATAATTTTGTTAAGTAAATTAAATCTAACAGTCCATAGCCATATATGATCGATTTCGGGTTTTCTAATTTAAGTTATTGAATTTTTTAAGACTATTGGCAGGAGAAAAGGAAAAATGTTTGACGCTGTGTCTGACTTGTTTAACGCTTTTACCAGTATCAATTGGGAAGTTATTTTCCAATTGTTGTCCGTGGCGCTCATCGTGATTGCTGGCCCAGCAGTAATTTTTGTGCTGGCATTTCGCAACGGCAACCTATAAGAGTGCTGAGTGCTGACTAAGGAGTTAACAGTTAAGAGTTAGGAGTGAGAAGTTAATTAAGAATTCATAACTCATAACTCATAACTCAGCACTCAGTACTGATAACGCCTGAAGGGCAGCTTGGATAATATTGTCATACTGTGGTTGAGAAATATTAACTTCTTTAGCGTTTTGACGATTAGTGCCCAGCAAACCAATTATATGTCCTGGCTGGATAACTAAGACTTTACCTTCAGAATTTCTAATTCTTAATTCTGCTTCAATACCGTTTTTATAGAAACCACAAGTATATTGTCGCTGGTTGTATTCAAATGTGGTGCTTGACTGGATAGGTGGCGAAGCAAAAAATTGTTGAATCGGAATTGGCAGTCTGACTCCTATCAACTCTAGCTCAATGCTAGTGTTACCGTTAAAGTAATTTTCTCGCAATTTATAAGCGATATCCACTCGCGATGGGAGGTGGAAATAGTCGCCCCAACGCCAAGCGATCGCTTTAATTCTATATTCCTGATTCTCAACAGTTTGGGCAACTGTCAGTTTGATGTGACCCTTACCAACAATTTTTTGCTCAACCACTTGAACATTAGGTGTCCAGAAAACTGGATCGGGGTTGTCCATACCGCAGGGATGTAGAGCATTAAGCTGTTGATAAAGCTGTTGATTGATGTGATTGAGGTTGACTTCGGCATCAATTTTCAGCAGAGGCTTGAGATGCTGGGGTTCAAGACACTGATTAGCAAACTCAATCAAACGCGATCGCAACATCTGTAAATTCTCTGCTGGTAGAGAGAATCCCCCGGCTGCTTTGTGTCCGCCAAATTTGCCCAGTAAATCGTGACAATATTCCAAAGCTTCAAATACATGAAACTCTGGAATTGAGCGTGCAGAACCGCGTATATGTCCCTCATCCTCATAAGTCCCAATAAATACAGGAACCCCGTAGCGTTCTACCAAACGAGAGGCGACGATACCAATAACGCCGTGATGCCAATTGGGTTGAACAACAATTAATACACGATCTTTATGTAGAGACGGAATTTGTTGCGTCTCTACATAAGCGATCGCTTCTTGTTCAATTTGCTGACACATCTCCTGGCGAGAGGCATTGACTTGTTCGCATTGCATTGCTCTTTCCAGCGCCACCCCCATATCATCTGTAGTCAGCAATTCAATCACAGTCTGGGGATTACCAATCCGACCAATAGCATTAATTCGCGGCCCCAAGCGAAACCCAATATCTTCAGGCTTGAGCGATTTGGGATTTGAGGAGTTAGGAGTGAGGAGTAAGGAGTTAGGAATATTAAATTCTTTCTTCCCATCTCCCCCTGCTTTTTCATCTCCCCTGGCCTGCACGCCACCCACCTGAATTAACGCTTGGATTCCAGGTAAGTGGGATTTGGGTAAATGTTGTAAACCACGTTTTACCCAACGGCGATTTACACCAGTTAAAGGGGCTAAATCTGCGATCGTTCCCAGTGTAAACAGTGCTAGCATCGGCTGGATCAAGCCCTTAGCCTGGCCTAGCTGTTGTGCTAGAGAAACTGCCAAAATGTAAGCAACACCAACACCAGCAACACCCCGATAAGGCGAGGATTCTGCTATCAATTTAGGGTTGAGGATAGCGTTAGCTGGCGGTAATTTTTGGGGGATATCATGATGATCGGTGATAATCACTGCTAAACCAAGTTCTCTAGCTCTAGCAACTGGTTCAAACGCAGAGATACCATTATCTACAGTCAGAATTAATCCCACACCTTCACTGTGAAATTCTTCAACTATGCGTTTATTAATACCGTAACCTTCGTGCATCCGGCTGGGGATAGCATAATCTACTTGTGCGCCTAAAGTGCGAAGACTACGCAAAAGTAGAGCAGTGCTGGTCATTCCATCAGCATCGTAATCACCACAAATAGCAATTTTTGTTTGAGAAGCGATCGCATTTTCCAACAATTCCAAACTTATCGCCAAATCTGGGAAATCTTCTAACGGCGAAGGTAAGATTAAAGACTCTGGATTTAAAAATGCTTGTACCTGTTCTGGTGTTTCGATCCCCCGATTAATCAATAACTGGCTGATAATGGGTGAAATATTTGTCAAAATCGCCAGATTTTGGGCAAATTCTGGTTTTTGTGGATAAATTTGCCAGCGCTGATCGGGTAAGCGCCTGCGAGGCTTTGATAGTTCAGATACAGCTTGGTCTAGCACAATACAAATTAGGAGTTAGGAGTAGAGACGCGATTAATCGCGTCTGTACAAGAGTTAGGAGTAGAGACGCGATTAATCGCGTCTGTTTTTAATTGAAAGTTGTTTCTTAACTCATAACTCATAACATTAATTTGCTATCTAAAACACGTTTATCTTACCATCATCCATAATATATAACGAGCGATCGCCAGGAGAGCGCCAAGTCGGACGGAGTTCTAGCCGCAATGTGCCAAAGTTAAGTTTCGAGACAATTGCTTGCAGTGATAAACCCTTTTCGCTCCAAAATATCAGAGATGTATTTGGCTCAGTACCTTCTATTTGTCCTAAATTTAATTTCTGCCCTGGACTCAAGGATATTGCATCAGTCCCGGAGGGTTTTTGAATTTTAATCAGATTAGGTGTGCTATTTACAACTTCAACTCGGATATGTTGCCCAGGAGTAAACTGAATTGGGTGCGACCCACACTTAGAGGCACAAGTTCGAGCTAAGGTAGCATTGGGATTATTGATTGATGCAACTAGAATAGTAGTTGCAACTAAAGCAAATGACAGAGGCTTAAACATAATACATAGTATAAGTACTTGATTTAAATACTACTTTGTTTAGGATTTTCAAGCCTCAGTGTATTTTCCAGAATTACTTTGCTAATTCCCAGTTATTAAATTACTAATTATTTTTTATAAACATCTCCTGTCGCACAAATGGTGTAAACTTCGATGTCTTTGGAATCAATATCGACTGTAAAAATAATTCTGTTATAGGACTAGTATTTGATTTCTGAAAAACTCCCTACATCTGAAGAGACATCATGGCTATTAGTAGAAGTATCGATGTTGAAGAGTTGTTGCAACTTTATGCGGCAGGGGAGAGAGATTTCTCCTTCATTAACATTGAGGGATCTGATGAATTGTATCGAGCCAATTTGAGCGGAATCAATTTAAGTAACTCGTCCGTTGGCGAGATTTTTATGGAGGGGAGCAATCTGAGTGAAGCTAACCTCAAAGGCGCTCAGTTGGGACAAACTTGTTTGCGAAACACCAACTTGCGAGGGGCTGATCTGACTAGTGCTGATCTCAGATACGCTAACCTTGATGGTGCTGATTTGACCGATGCCAACTTAACTAACGCTTGTCTGCGAAACGTTGTCATGCGGGGTGCAAATTTGACTGATGCTGACTTGACTGGTGCTGAGATTGAGTTTATTCAGGAGATGGTTAAAGATTCTATTTTTTGTAGAACCATCATGCCAGATGGCAGTATTTACAATGGAACTATTTAAATAAATTATTAGTTTATTCATCGTTATTAAGACTCAAAACCTCTCTCCTTCCCAATCGGTCATATTGATTACTTCATCCTTAGCATCATCTGAAGGTACACCAAATTCGGCTTCAAGTTCGCGTTGCTCATCATCACTTATGTAAGGAATAAAAATTTGGCAGAGGCGAAGTCTTTCTTCTTGCAGAACTTCACGCATAGTTTCTTTAATCAATGCTTTTAATTCTTGAATTTCCACTGTATGCCTTTTATTTATGGTTAGATGTGTGTATATATTATTTAGTCTCAGCTTGTACGGGGGTAATTTGCGCGAAAATAGCAAGCTGCAAAAGTTCGGGAAGCTTTTTCTAAGGAATAGCTCCTTTGCAAGTATTGATATACAGTTGTATAAATTCCAATAGATAGAAGTATTTATTAAGGGGACATTGAGTTGACTAGATTTAGATGAAAGGGAAAAGTTTTGATAACAGTCTTTCACAACTGAACTTGACTTTTACCTTTCCCCTTCTACTGTGATGCCTCTTTAGCCAAAGCGTCCACTGATATAATCTTCAGCTTCTTTGGTTTGAGGAGAACTGAACATTTGAGCTGTAGGATTAAACTCAACTAATTTGCCACGACGTTTGCCATGCTCGTCAATTTCTGTATTGAAGAAAGCCGTGTAATCTGCCACTCTAGAAGCTTGCTGCATATTATGTGTCACCATGATGATGGTGTATTGCTCCTTAAGTTCTAAGCAGAGTTCTTCTACTTGGCGGCTAGAAATTGGGTCGAGAGCAGAACATGGTTCATCCATTAATAATACATCAGGCTTCATAGCGATCGCACGCGCAATACAAAGTCGTTGTTGTTGTCCGCCAGATAATGCAGTTCCCTTCTCTTTGAGTTTATCTTTGACTTCATCCCAAATAGCAGCGCGTCTGAGAGAATCTTCCACCAATTCATCAATGTTACCTTTGTAACCGTTAGCCCGCGGCCCAAAGGAAATATTTTCGTATATTGACTTGGGGAAAGGATTCGGTCTTTGAAAAACCATTCCCACTTGGCGGCGTAATTTTACAGAATTGATCTTAGGATCGTAAATATTGCGATCGCGATAATTCAGTCTACCCTCAACTTTAGCTCCAGGGATTAAATCATTCATCCGATTGAAGCAACGCAGTAAGGTACTTTTACCACATCCTGAAGGCCCAATAAAAGCAATAATTTGTTTATCAGGAATCTTTATATAGACATCTAAAAGTGCTAGAAATCCACCGTAATAGACCTTTACACCTTCAACATTGAATACACCATTATCTTGGTCGATTGTGGCACTATCTGATTTACTTCTACTATTGCTATAAGTCATTTGGTTGAACTCCAATATCTGTGAATCTATCCAAATTAGATATTTAATTACCTAATTTATTGAGAAGCGTTGTCGAATATAAATTGCAACACCATTTAAAGCTAAAATCAAGATTAACAACGCAATAATTGTGGCTGCTGCTGCACTAGCAAAACCCGGTTCAGGACGAGTTATATAACTGTAAATTTGAATGGGTAATGCCATAAATCTTTGAAACAAACCAGGGTTAAAGGTGAGAAAACCCACAGCACCGACAACAATCAGAGAAGCTGCATCACCTATAGCGCGCGATACAGAGATAATCACCCCTGTCAGAATACCGGGAACAGCATAAGGTATGACATGATTGCTAATAGTTCGCCATTTTGTGACACCTAATCCGTAAGAAGCATTTCTCAGAGAATCTGGAACAGAGCGAATTGCTTCTCTAGCCGTCACAATAATTACTGGTAAAGACAACAAAGATAAAGTCAATGCACCGGAAATCAAAGCGGGGCCAAACCCAAGCAAATAATTGAAAACCCCTAAACCCAGCAATCCATAAACGATAGAAGGTACACCCGCCAAATTACTGATATTAATTTCAATAATCGCTGTCCACCAAGCTTTAGGTGCATACTCTTCTAGATATAAAGCTGCTCCGACACCAATAGGGACAGTAACTAAAATCACAACCAACCCTAAAAGAATGCTGCTGATAATTGCAGGGCGGATGCCACCTTGGTCAGGAAAACGAGAAGGAGTTTCTGTGAGAAAGCCGGGTGATAAAAATCTGCCTAATCCGTCTTTCAAAATATCAAAAAGTAGCAACGCTAGGACAAATAAACCAATCAGCAATCCTAACAAAAAAAGTACTTCAAATACTTTACCTAATGTCTCTCTACTTTCAACATTATCGGTAAATTCTGCCGCAGAATCGAGAGAATCATCTTGTTGATAACTTGTAGCCATATCTATTTAGTCGTATTTTTCTTTAAAGCGATTAGCAATCCAGAAACTCACAATATTCAAAGCAAGGGTAAGTAGAAATAAAACAGCACCTACAGCATATAATGTTTTGAAATTAAGGCTACCGCGCGGACTATCTCCACCAGAGATTTGTGCCATGTAGGCTGTCATTGTTTCTACTGATTCTGCAAAGTTGATAGTTAGTCTTGGTTGCTGTCCGGCGGCGATAAGGACAGTCATTGTTTCACCCACAGCTCGAGAAATACCCAAAATAATCGAGGCGATGATTCCAGAAAGTGCGGCTGGTAGAACTACTTTAAAAATGGTTTCCAGTTTAGTGATACCTAAAGCATAAGATCCTTCTCGCAAAGAACGTGGAACTGCTCGGATGGCATCTAAGCTGATAGAACCAACGGTAGGAGTAATCATTATCCCCATCATTAATCCCGCACTCATAGCGTTGAATATTTCCAGAGGGATAACATTTCGCAGTAATGGTGTTATGAACAACAGGGCAAAGTAACCATATACTACTGTAGGTACTCCTGCCAAAAGTTCCACTGCTGGACGTAAAATAGCTGCTACTTTGGGTTGAGCATACTCACTTAAATAAATCGCAGAAGACAAACCTAGAGGAATAGCAACCGCCATTGCAATAGCTGTAGTTAAAAAAGTGCCATTAATTAAGGGCCAAATGCCAAAATGTTTCTCTGCAAATAGAGGTGTCCATTTAGTATCAAGAAAGAATTTGGCAAAGGAAACTTCTTGGAAAAAACTGAATGTCTCCTGAAAAATAATTACAACAATACCAAAAGTAGTCAAAACCGAAACTAAAGCACAAGCAAATAAAATTACCGCAACAATCTTTTCAGATATATCTTCAGATGGATTTTTATCTAGTGACTGTCTGGATTGTAGATAAAGACCATCTTGAGAATTAGTATTTTGCATAAACAATTAACTTCTCACTAAAATTAAACTACTATGCTTGAGACTTTATTTAAATAAAGTTTGTGATCGGTTCACCTGGTTTTGCTTTTTTAAACTTTGTCCCAGTTTCACCAGTAGCAAATTTTTGTTTGACTTTGAGGTAAGCTTCATCAGGTAATGCTACATAACCTACACTATCTACCCACTTCCAAGAATTTTCTAGATAAAAATCTACAAATTCTTTGACTGCTGGCTTTGTATCTAAAGATTTTTTGCTGACATAGATGAACAGAGGACGAGACAAAGGTGTATAGATATTTTTAATTACATTATCCACTGGAACTGGTTTTTCACACTTTCCAGTAAGACTTTCTACAGCAACTAGATTCAGTTTTTCTTGATTTTGAATGTAGTAAGATATGCCAACATAACCCAAGGCTGTTACATCACCTGACACTCCTTGTACGAGAAGGTTTTGATTTTGAGTGGCAGTGTAGTCTGTACGGCCATTCTTGGCTTTGCCAGTCACAGCTTGAGTCATATAATCGAATGTTCCCGTATCAGAAGATGGAGCATATAGCTTCAGCTTTTCGTTAGGAAACTTGGGATTAACTTGATTCCATGTCAATATTTTGCCGTCTGATTTGCCGCCCCAAATCTTACCTAGTTCATTAATAGTTAGACATTTGGCAAAGTTATTTTTACGGTTGGCAATCACGGCGATGCCATCTAAAGCTATAGGCAACTCGACAAATTGAATATTCTTACTTTTACATTTTTTGATTTCTTCATCTCTAATGGTGCGAGAAGCACCAGCTATATCAATATCGCCATTACAAAATTTACTGAAACCACCACCAGTACCACTTGAGGCAACGCTAACTTGAGCTTCAGACTTAACTTTACCGTATTCTTCTGCAACTGCTAAAGAAATCGGAAAGCCTACAGCTGCACCATCAATACTCACTTGACTTTTCAATTCTTGCCCGCCGTTACAAGCACTGATACTGCTGGCAATAAGCATTAAAGATGTTAGGAAAAAGCTATCCTTAAATCGGCTACAAAAGCTCATAAAATTATTAATTTAAGTAAAATGACTGTGAATTGCTTATGCTTGGCTATCTGCAAATAAAGAATGCTGCATTAAAAAATACATATCATGCTTTGTTTGCAGCTTGCACTTTGTCAAAAATTGCTCCATCTCCAAAAAACTTTTTCTGAATAATATCCCAGCCACCTAAATCTTGAGATGTGAATAAAGTTTTAATTGGCGGATGTGGTGATGCTACTTCTTGGCTAACGGTGGGATTAACAGGACGATATTGTAATTTGGCAAATTCCCGTTGAGCTTCTGTTGAGTAAAGAAAATCAACAAATGCTTGTGCAACTTCTCTTGTACTGTGTTTATCGACGTTTTTATCAACTACCGCCACAGGATTATCAATAGAAATATTGACTTGAGGTACAACATAAGGCAACTTCGTCCCATTTTGTCCTGCCAAAATTACCTCATTTTCGTAGTTAATTAAAACATCTCCCTCACCTTTTTGGAAGAATAAATTGCTAGCCTCACGGGCATCTTTCGTTAAAGTCGGGGTATTCTTATAAACTTTGGTGACATAATCTAACGCTGTGGCTTCATCACCACCTGTTAGACTCACCGAACCCCAAAAAGCTAAGAATTCCCAGATAGCAATACCAGAAGTTTTTGGGTTAGCGGCAATCACTTTCACGCCATCTTTTGCTAAGTCTGCCCAAGTATTGATACCTTTAGGATTGCCTTCACGGGTGACGATCGCAGCAACCGATTTACTAACAATACCATTTCTCGGAGCTTCGGTTTCCCAACCTGATTTAATCAAACCTGCTTGTTGAATTTTGCTGACATCCGGGGGAAGTGCCAAATGTACTATATCTGCTTCTTGCGAACCGTTAATGACAGCAGCCGCTTGAGCGCCAGAACCCCCATAACTTTGCTCAAATGTAACGTTCTGGTTGTGTTCTTGCTTCCACTTTTCGATAAATTTGGGAATTATCTGGTCATGAGCGGCTTTGGTGACAGAGAAAGATACAAGTTTTAGCTTAACATCATTTTTGCTAGCTGAACTGCTTCCAGAACAGGAGGCAACTGCTATACTCAAAAAAATACTTGTTAAAAACAGACTCACAAAGCTTTGTACACTGCGTCCATTCAACCAACTTTTAATTGCGTGTTGATACCGGAGTTGTAGACTCTGCAAAGCTTTCATGACATAAGCCTGTATCCCTTCGCTTAGAAATTTACTTAACTGTGTCGGTTGTTGCGACTTGCTCATTAGAATCACCCCTAAATCTACGGTATTTCTACATGCATACCGTGATTAGGAGAATTATAGGGTATATAGAATAATATTTATCATTTGAATTAAATTTTTTTTACTCAATGAGCAATTAACGATCAAAAGTAGCAAATAAATCTGATTTACCAAGGCATTTCAGAAGACAGTTTTTTTGCTGGATAGCAAAACAATCTGATTGCATACATAATATTTGCTGAAAAGATGTGATTATTAATACAAAAAAATATTGAAAGAGCGATCGCCTCTATTGTGAGAATATATAATCAGGCGATCGCTTACTTGTAGAAATACTTATACAGCTTTTTTGCTACTCTAACCAGTTCTCTAATTGCAAATTAGGTATATTTTCAAAATCTTTGATATTGTTTGTAACCAAAATATCATTACGAGAACGGACAACAGCAGCAATTAGTGCATCCACTTCTCCTGTTGGTCTACCAATTTGCCTCAATTCACTTTGGATTTTACCAAATTGTCTGGCAGCATCTATATCAAATGGCTCAATAGGTAATAGTTCAGTTAGTTGTGCTAGTGTTTCTAAATTTTTTTCAACTTGTTTAGAACAGTAAACACCTTTGTAAAGTTCTGAAACTACTATTGTAGATAGATAGCATTGGCTGAAATAGCGATTGAATACAGGTATTACTTTGGAATTACCGTTAAGCAGTGCAATACAAATGTTAGTATCTAAGAGATACATTAGTCTTTATTCTATTTATCTATTGAGTTTATTACCCTTCCTTGGTAAGCATGACGCTGCTGGTTAATTTCAGCAAAAATATCTATCAACTCTGTTTGATCTTGCCAAATTCCAAATAATTGATTCAATTTTGTTAGTTTCTGTTCATCTGTTAAGTGTAGTTTTGCTACTACAGGTTCAGTAGCAGGTAGTTCTAGATTAACGATTATTTCTGCCCCATCAGGAATATTGTGAATTTGCTCTAATAATTCAATAGTTTGGCCACGTTTGATTCCTCTAATTTGCATTATCTGCTTACTCCTGTAATCTTTACTATTCAAATCTTAGATATTTTCTCATTACTTAATCTTAACTGATTAACTGATGTAGCGTAGACGCGTAGCTATTGGTCGCCAGACATCGCCCCTATTGTGAGAATATATAATCGGGCGATAAGATTTAAGTACCCACCAATTGAGTCAGGCGTTTCAATATACGTAGCACGTCGTACAATTCATTTCCAGGGTTACGCATCAAAAAACCCTTTGATAAAGCATAACGTGGTGGATTTCCTTTCACTAATTTAACAAAAATAAACTCGCTTCCCGTAGCAATCATACCAAAACTAGGTTGCTCATTATTCCGATTTCCTAACAGATAAGCAAGAATTTGTGCGAGTCCTTGTTCGACTGAAAACGAAGCTCTTTTAGACTCAATAATCATTAGCCAAAACTGCTCTTTTAAAACTAAGGTATCTATTCTACTTTTGATAATTACATCTTCATCTGGCACAGCAATATCTATAGATTCTTCTGATTTTACATAAAAGGTCGCTAGATAAAAATCTCCAATAAAAAGCAATGGGTCTACAACTGCCATTCTAACTACATCTTCTAGTAAAGGTGGGTAATTAAGAAGATTAAAATAACCCGTTTTTACCTTATCTAAAAGTTGTTTATCTAAATCATTAATTTCTGGTAAATCTTCTTGCCATTCCCAAAATAATGAGCCATCCAAAACTAACTCAATACCAAAGTTATCAATTAAATAACGTAAGTCGATGGTCTTTGCTGGGATTGTTTGCGTCATATATTTTGGAGAGTGGAAAATAGGGCTTACACAAAATACCTCTATAACTCTGATTTCTCCGTGCCCTTTGCGTCTAGAGGAGTTCGTTATTCTATAAAAATTGTTAATTACGAATTACGAATTACGAATTACGAATTACGAATTATTTTATCCTACTCATTAGTTGCTGCTTCCAGCCAAACTTCCACTTCATCTGCTAGCAACTTTTGTGCTGCATCCATCATTGAAGTTGCGATATCTTTAAGGTCTTCGCGATTGTTCAAGTAAGTTTTCAACGCTTCCATTGGGTCGATGCTGCTACTCGCACTCAATTCAGGAATTCGGGGTCTGGCTAATTGACTCACTAATTCTGCTTGAATAGTGTAGGTATGAGCGAGACTTAAAGCAGTATGTAAAGAAGAACTGTCAATTAAATCCATCTGTTCAGAGCGGAGTTTGTAAATTAGCCGCACTACAGCATCTTGAATATCATACTTGGCGATCGCTTTCATTAACACCGCTTGCGGATCGTCTGCTTTTGAGACATCAACTTCAATGGTGCGGAAAGTCCGAACTGTTAAAGGGCAAAATTCCCACTCAACGCTTCCCCGCTCCAGTTCTATCATCACATAGCCTTTGTCTTCTTTTTCTTCACTAAAATCTACCCGCTCAATACTCCCTGGATAAATCACCGGCGGGTTGTTAGATTTATTCAGATTTTGGTGGCGGTGGACGTGTCCCAATGCTACATAATCAAAACAAGGTCGCGTCAGCAAAGATAAGGGCAGAGTAAAGCCTTTACCCACCGCTAAAAATCTTTCTGCACCCAAGCTAGCATTGTCAGCCATCAAGTGAGCCAAAAGGATAGTAGGTACATCTGGGTCAAGACGGCGAACTTCCCCTTCTAAAACAACTCGCAGACGTTCCGTTAATAGTTGGTTGACTTCCGCTAAAGATAAACCTTCAGTCTCTTGGCGAGTCATCAAAGTCGAACGAGTCAGCCAAGGCAGGGTGATTACTTGCACTTTGCCATTACGGGTTTCGATACAGTGCGTAGTTAATGTATCACCAACTACAAACCCTGGCACTCCCAAAGTGCGGTAAATATTTAAACTCGCTCCTCCCTGTCCTTGGGAATGTTGGTCGTGGTTGCCTACCAACAGCACTGTCGGAATATTAGCATCCATCAGACGGCGAAATTGGCTAGCAAACGCTTGTTGTACATAAGGCGGTGGTGTGGCATCCGGGAAAGCATCGCCACCAAATATCACCATATCAACGGCATCTGTCAGCGCTCGGTCAATACATATAGATAGAGTATTGACAAAATCCTCCAACCGTGTATTTAATCCCGTTTCTGGATTAATTCGTCCGTGGGAAAAGCCGCTTCCCATGTGGATATCGGAGAGATGGAGGATTTTAATCATATTTGTCCTTTGTTCTTAGTCATTTGTCCTTTGTCTAATACTAATTACAAATGACTAAATGAGTCCTTAACCGTTTGTCCTTTGTCATTTTTGACTAATGACTAATGACAAATGACCAATGACTAAATATGAATTCCACATTCTGTTTTATCACTTCCCCGCCAACGTCCGGCGCGTTCGTCTTCGCCTTCACCTACTTTGGTGGTGATGGGTTGGTCGCCGATGCTGGGATAACCTTGGTCGTGAAGGGGGTTGTAGATGACTCCATGTTCAGCCACATAAACCCAGCTGTCTTGACGTGTCCAAGTAGCGATGGGATTTACTTTCAGCCGACCTTTATTATCAAATTCAAATATGGGCATATTTGCACGGGTTACTGCTTGGTCGCGGCGGCGTCCAGTAATCCAAGCAACGCTGTTGAGTTCGTCTAAACCCCGTAATAATGGTTCAATTTTTGTAATATTGTGGAATTGGGCAATGTCTTTGTCCCAGAGTTTGTCGCCATATTTGGTTTCAAAGGCTTCGCGGGTGTCTACATCTGGAGTTTTGAAAGTTTGCAAATCCAGGTTGTAGATTTGTTTGGCTTTGGCAACTAATTCTAGGCTTTCAGGGAAGTGGTGCAAAGTGTCGAGAAAGATCACAGGAACGGGATGCTTCAGTTCGCTGTAAAGAATATGGGTAATTATCATGTCATCCACGTTAAAGGCGCTTGTTTGCACCAGTCCCGTTGGGATATTCTCTATAGACCATGCCAGTATGTCTTTGGGACTGGCAGTTTCAAATTGCTCATTTAATTTTTCTAAGTCAAAAGCGATCGCTTGGTTTCTAGATGCCGTGGAGACTGTCATGATAATCTTCTATTCAAATATTTCTACCTTGATTAATATCGATCTTACTGCATCAAGACACGTATTCCGCTCGGAGATAAGGTAATTATTTTGGGTGGAAATTACTACATTTTGAAAATGGGGAATGGGACAAGAAAATAACTACGCTATTTACTTGATATAAATTATACAAAAGTGGTTATTATAGTTTTTATTAAGAAACTTTACGGTAATTTAAGTTTTGCATTAGTTTTATAGATATTTATACTGATTTTGATATGGTTAAGGAACTATTAATAAAAGGGATTTTACTTAAAATGAACAACGCAAAATTCAGCAATCCATTAGGTCAGTCTATAATTATGGGCGCTTTAATGATGTTAACCAGCGTTGGGGTTATTACAATCATGAACTTTTTCTAAGATTTAAGATTTCTCATTTTAGAAATAAGACTTCATATAGTCCCGCTCAAAACTGAGTGGGACTTTTACTTTTTTCATCCAGATCGATCGGTGTGTATTAATTTTCTGCTATCACTTTCGGCAGAAAATAATCCAGAAGCCGTGTTATTACGTAGTTTTGCACTCAGAAAATTTAGAATAGGGATGCGATCGCTATTTCCTTATTTCCTTTAACCTAGTGCCCGACTGGCGCTTTCACTCCTGCACCGCCTTTACCCAGGAATAATAATAAAGGTAATGAGCAAAGAAATCCTATGCCTACGACTCGAAAGCAATCTGCGTAAGACAAAACAGCAGCTTGAATATCTACTGTTTGACTCAATAAAGCTAGTGCTTGTTGTTGTGCTGTTGCCGCATCCATACCTTGGCTTTGAAGTGCCCCATTGAGCAAGTCAAGACGTTGATTGGTTTCTGGGTCATAAGGGCTAAGTTTTGCTAATAGGATAGCTCGATGAAAAGTCTGTCTTTGGTCAAGCAGAGTAGTAAGTAGGGCAATGCCAATACTACCACCTAGTTGTCGAGTCAGGTTGTAGAAACCAGAACCAGCAGAAATATCTTTTTTGGGTAGCGGGCCTAAAACTGCCAAACTCAAAGGGAGAAACATAAATACAGTAAAAGCTCCGCGCCATACCAATGGCCAAAATAAATCGTCTGTGCCGCTTTGTGGAGTAATTGCTGCCAATTGAAACATAACTCCAGATGAACCGACAGCGCCGATCGCAATTAAAAATCGGGCATCAACTATACTAGTTAGCTTGCCTAATAAAACCATCCCGATGGCAGACGCTAAAGCCCCAGGTGCTAATAATAGTCCTGTTTGTGTTGCCGTAAATTGCAGCACACTCTGAGCAAATATCGGCACAGCAAAGAGTGCGCCATAAAGCCCCATACCCACCACTGCTGAAAGAACGCTTCCCGCAGCTAAAGAACGGTGGCGCAAAACTCTCAAATCCACAGCCGGGTGATCTGTTTTCAGTTCTCGCCAAATAAACAACCCCAAGCCGATAATACCGAGGATAGTCAGAGAAACGATGAAACTAGAGGAAAACCAATCGTCTGTTTCCCCTTCTTCTAATACAGTTTGTATGCTACCCACAGCCACGATTAAAAAGCCAATTCCCCACCAATCAACAGCTTGGTTCTTTGTATCGCTCTTTTCCTTATTTTTTGGCAAAAACGCCAAAGACATCAGGACTGCAACGATCCCAAAGGGAATGTTGACAAAGAAAATCCAGCGCCAGCCTAAACCATCTACTAAAAATCCTCCTAATGTTGGGCCAATTGCTGGCCCAGCAATTACACCCACGCCAAAAACTGCTTGGGCCAAACCTTGTTCAGCTGGGGGAAAAGTCTCGAACAAAATCGCTTGAGCTTTCGCTAGCAATCCGCCACCGCATAAACCTTGGAGAATTCGAGCCGCAATCAACATCGGTAGATTGAAGGACAGCCCACATAAAATAGAGGAAATCGTAAAACCAACTAGCGAGAAGATAAAGTAGGTTTTACGCCCAAAGTAATCTCCCAACCATGCAGATAAGGGAATTAAGACGACGTTAGCGATCGCATATCCGCTAACTACCCAACCCACTTCACTGACAGTTGCGCCCAAAGTAGCTTGGATATCAGTGAGAGCAACGTTAACAATACTAGTATCAATTACTTCTAATATTGCACCAAGAGAAGCCGTAAATGCGATCGCCCACTTCAATGGGCCGTGGACATAACCAAATTGGTCAAAACTAGAACCTTTAATGTTGATAGCCATTATTTAGCACAAATAATATTTGGGAGATGTCGAGCAATGCCTTAGCTAAAATTAAGTATTGTATATATACGCTACGGTAGCGTATCATAAAAAAACGGTCAAGAGAGTTTTTTCTGAAAAGTCGCAGAAATACCTATGCTAAAGATGGATGGTCATTGCTGCTGTTTTAGTGCGTGAGAATTGGGTTATAAAGCTTATTTGTTTCCCAGAAGCGATGTTCTATGCCCAACAGTGGAGTAAATGACCAAAAAGATATTGCTTGGGGATGATATTTTTATGAGTAAGCAAATCAACAGCACCTCTGGACGCCCACGCAGCATCTACGCCGACCAAGCGATTCTGCAAGCAACTTTGGATCTGCTTGCAGAGGTAGGATATGAAAGCATGAGTATAGAAGCGATCGCTTCTCGTGCTGGAGTTGGTAAAACAACCATTTATCGGCGTTATACTTCCAAAGAAGAACTAGTTGCAGACGCGATCGAAAGTCTCAGAGATGATTTAGCGATCCCCGATACCGGCAGCTTTTGGGGAGACATGGATATCCTGATTAAGAATGCCGCCAAAAAAATAGATAGTCCCCTTGGTCGTCAGACACTTGCGCTGATTGTTAGTACAGCGTCTAGCAATCCTCAATTTGCCGAGGTCTATTGGACAAAATATACAAAACTCAGACGTGAAGCCTTTTCTAAAATACTTAAACGTGCCAAGTCCAGAGGCGAAATTCACAAGGACGCAGACGTAGACTTAATTATCGACCTTGTAAGCGGTTCACTATACTATGCACTAATCTTCAAACCCACAACCGAGCCAGTAGAAGCATACATGCGCCGCACCATGAATCTTCTCCTCAAAGGTATTGGGAATGGGGCATAGGGCATTGGGAGACGAGGGAGACGGAATAACCAATGCCCAATGACAAATGACAACTTGTTAGCAAAATAACTTTTCATCATCGGTCATAAATGAGATGATGGAGAAATTAGAGAAAAAGGTGAACAATTGTTATTTTTCTCCTTCCGCTTCTGGTTGCAGAATGGCATCACAGTATTGAATGAGAGTTGTCAAGCGATCGCTAATCGTTTGAAGTCTCGTTTGTACAGTAGATGCTTGCCGCGCTCCTTGCAAAAACATCACATCTATTTCCAACAGGCGCAATTGCTTGCTCATCTCCGTTTGATAAGACTGCACTCGCCAGTTTTCATCAGCCAAAGGCACAATCTGCTGCCCGAAAAATTGCTGCAACGTGGCTACACGCTGCCGCAGTTCTGGCGCAGCGATTTGGGTAGTTGTGGCATCGGAGCGTAATTGCTCTAACAAAGTTACGAATGCCAGATATTTCTCACGGTTTAAAGACATCCAGTGCTAGTTAAGATAGTATTAATGTCAAGTAATTTTTCTTCTACAATAAACTTTCTTAAAGACTTATCAGCACTAAAAGCCTCAAATCGTAATTTGGGGCTTTATTTGCCATCAATGGATTTTCTTTAACGATCCTTGAAATTCAAACTGGATGACTACCACTGGCAATTGGAGAATCGTCCTTACACTGCTTTTTTTACCCGTCTTTGGGCAACAGCATCTTTATCAGGGCGATGCTGCTAGTTTTATTTATCATTCACTTATCTACCGATCCATTCAAACCCAAATTGTATGAGCAGTATAGCGATAAATTCATCAGTTGACCTTGCCATTCCCGAATGGTTAAAAAAATGTTTGAAGGAGTCATCGACAACTAGCGGTGCAGCAGAAGATGACCGAAGACATAATGATGCCGTCTTAATTGGTCGAGCATTTGAATTTGCTTACCAACTGCATGAAGGTCAATACCGCAAATCGGGAGAACCATACATTGCTCATCCCATTGCTGTGGCTGAATTGCTGCGTGACTTGGGAGGCAGTGCTGCTATGATAGCAGCTGGATTTCTCCATGATGTCGTTGAAGATACAGAAGTTACAAGTCAAGAAATAGAAGAACGCTTTGGCCCAGAAGTGCGGCAATTGGTCGAAGGTGTCACCAAGCTTTCTAAAATCAATTTCACCAGCAAAACCGAAAGCCAAGCCGAAAACTTCCGGCGGATGTTTTTGGCAATGGCGCAAGATATTCGGGTAATTGTGGTGAAATTAGCAGATCGTTTGCATAATATGCGAACTTTACAATATATGTCAGAGGCCAGCCGCCGCCGCAGTGCCCAGGAAACGCGAGATATATTCGCACCCTTAGCCAATCGCTTGGGGATTTGGCGAATTAAATGGGAACTGGAAGATTTGGCTTTTAAGTATTTGGAACCGGAAGCTTACCGCCAAATGCAAGAGCATGTTTCTGAAAAACGCACGGCGCGAGAAGAGAAATTGGCTAGAGCTACGAAGATGTTGCAAGAGCGTTTGCAGCAAGCCGGAATCCACTTTCAGGAGATCAGCGGTCGCCCCAAGCACCTTTATAGCATTTATCAAAAAATGCACCGCCAGCAAAAGGAATTTCATGAAATTTACGATTTGGCAGCGCTGCGAATAATTGTTCAAACCAATGAAGAATGCTATCGGGCGTTGGCGGTGGTTCATGATGCTTTTCGCCCAATTCCTGGGAGATTTAAAGACTACATTGGACTGCCAAAACCTAACCGTTACCAGTCGTTGCATACTGGGGTGATTGGATTAACCGGCCGTCCTTTAGAAGTGCAAATTCGGACAATCGAAATGCATCATATCGCCGAGTATGGGATTGCCGCTCATTGGAAGTATAAAGAAACAGGTGGTTCTAGCATTAGCCATTTGACAGCGACAGATGACAAGTTTACTTGGCTGCGGCAACTGCTAGAATGGCAAACCGATCTTAAGGATGCCCAAGAATATCTTGATAGCGTCAAAGATAATTTATTTGAAGATGATGTCTATGTCTTCACCCCTAAGGGGGATGTTGTGCCTTTAAGTCCCGGTGCTACCACTGTAGATTTTGCTTATCGCATTCATACAGAAGTCGGAAACCACTGTTCAGGGGCGCGGGTGAATGGGCGAATGGTGCCATTGTCAACGCGGCTGCACAATGGCGATATTGTAGAAGTTCTCACCCAAAAGAACTGCCATCCGAGTTTAGATTGGTTGAACTTTGTCAGAACTTCGGCAGCGAAATATCGGATAAAACAATGGTACAAGCGATCGCGCCGGGAAGAAAATGTCGCCCGTGGACGGGAACTGTTAGAAAAGGAACTGGGTAAAACTGGTTTTGATAGTCTGCTGAAGTCGGATGCGATGCAGATTGTCGCCGAAAAGTGTAACTATCACAGCGTAGAAGATTTACTTGCCGGTTTAGGTTACGGAGAAATTACGTTGAACCTAGTGCTAAATCGCTGGCGAGAAGTAGCAAAGGGACAACAAACAGCTGCTACTGTGTCACCATTTATCCCCAGAGAACCAGCGACATCAAAAGCTTTGCGAGATGCACCTCCAACTACCTCACGATCCAGTGATTCGCCAATTATTGGGGTAGAAGGTTTGGTATATTATTTAGCTGGGTGTTGTACCCCGATTCCTGGCGAACCAATTATTGGTGTGGTAACGCGAGGTAGGGGGATTTCAATTCATCGCCAAGGCTGCAATAATCTAGAGACTGTGGAATATGAGCGTTTAGTACCAGTTAGATGGAACCCAGCCGCTGAAAATAGTGGTCGTCCGCATACCTACCCAGTGGATGTTCAAATTGAAGCTCTTGACCGTGTAGGGGTACTAAAGGATATTTTGTCACGGTTGAGTGACCAAGGAATTAATGTCCGTCATGCTCAGGTGAAAACCTCTGCTGGTCAACCTGCATTGATCGACTTAGGAATAGATATACGCGATCGCCCGCAGCTAGAGCAAGTGTTCGTCCAAATTAAGAAAATGAGCGACATTTTGAATATCCGCCGCGTTGGTCAAATTGACGAGTAAATACACCTGTAGGGTGCGTTAACGCAGTGTAACGCACCAATTTTAGTTGCGATTTCCTCCCAAGTTTTAAGTTTGGAGTTATGGCAAAGCGACAATCATACCTGAGCGATGGTTTCTAATGGAAAAATTACTGTAAATGTAGATCCTTTTCCTAGTTGTGAATCTACTTTAATTTCACCATCCATTAACTGAACCAATCGAGAGACTATTGCTAAACCTAATCCTGTACCATCAGAACTTTGCACTTGGGGAGCAGTTACTTCCCGAAAATAAGGATTGAAGATTTGTGCTTGAGCATCTAAAGAAATACCAATACCAGTATCAGTAACAGAGATAGCCCACTGTTGTTGAGATACCGTCCAACACTCCAAATGAATTGAACCAGATTCGGTGTAGCGAATTGCGTTACTCAGCAGATTTGTCAGAATTTGCTGAAGCCGAAGAGGATCTGTGATAACCTGACTTGGAGCGCGATCGCATTCAACAACCAAGGATAATTCTTTCGCACGCGCTAATGGCTCAATCATCTCTAAAATAGAGTTGATTAAACTACGGACATCGGTTAGAGTCGGCTGCAATTTCATCTGTCCGGCATCGTAACGCGAAATTTCCAGAGTATCGTTAATTAACCGGACAAGAAGTCTACCACTTTTGAGAACTCGCTCGATACTTTCAAGATTTGTATAGGTGTCTTTGAGTTCTGATTGTTGACGCTGCTGGCGCAGAAATAAGTCTGCGTAACCGATGATTGAAGTCAGGGGCGTTTTCAGTTCATGAGCCAAATGAGAGAGACTATCTTTACTAGCGCGAACCAAACGAGTTAGTTCTTGGTTAGTCAACCGCAACTGACTTTGGAGTTGTTTAAGCTCTTGTAATCGTCCTTGAGTATAACTGTTAAAACAACGAGCGATCGCTTCATCAATTACTGTATCAATCAGGCGAACAGCCCTTAGCACCTCTTGTGCAGATCCCTGTAATAAATCTTCTTCTAAAAAGGAAAAAATCACAAACCTGAGTAAACGATACTCTCGCGCAATTTCCTCTGGTTCAAATCCCTGTTGGGCGCGGAGTGTACCGTGTTCCAAACTTGCATCTACTACTGTCTGCAAATCGCTTGTTGCAGATTCAGAAAGTACTGTTGCTAATGCTGTCAAAACGCGGGGTAAGCTATCCCGTACAGCGTTGAAAGTAAGTTCTTGAGTAGCTTCAATTTGTTCATCTTGGTAAACTGCTTCTACCCATCGATCGAGAATGGCATCACTTTTTGCAATTAGAGTCTGACTAAAATCCATCTTTTGCTCAACTAAACACAGCGAAGCCTATCCCACTAGAGGTAGATTAGTACGTTTGATGTTAGTTCGCACCTGACAGAAGATAGAGGTTAGTGAAAAGAGAGCTTCTTGGCTTATTTCACCATAAATGCAAGAGCGATCGCTAAGAAGACTGTCGCAGAGAAATGAGCGATGCGGAAATTATTACAACGGCAATAATCGCGGCAATGTTTTTTGATGGCAATCATAGTAAGGCTTGCAGCTATATGAAAGACCAAAAATTCATCCTATATGTTAGAAAAACCACGATTTCATCGGCGATTACATAGAATCTCGATGCTAATTAACGATTTGTTTCATCTGGAAGTATATCGTTATCTGTTATATTAGGCTGCTCAGAATTAACTTTGCTTTTCCTCACTCTGAACGACTTTAGCAATCTCTCAGCAATATTGTAGGTTGTTTTTGAAAAAATATATTTTAGCTCATTATCGATGTAGCATATATTCCAGTAATGATTGATGATTAATATTGATTGATTTGCCTATTTTTTCCAAATCCTATGCAACAAATATTTCCCGGAGAAGTATTCGCCAACACTGCGGATTTTGACACTGGTATTCGCCAACTGTTACCGCGATACGATGAGATGTTGGAGGTAATTACCCGTTGTTTAACTTCTACAAGTCGGCGTATTTTAGAATTAGGTTGTGGTACAGGTGAACTTAGTCTCAAGATACTCAACCGCTTTCCAGATTCTCAAGTAATTGCCCTAGATTACTCACCTAGAATGTTGCAATTTGCTCAAGATAAAATCACAGCCGGTGGATATCAACAACGCTGGACTGGTATACAAGCAGATTTTGGCGACTGGGCAAATAATCCAGAGAACTTGGATATTGGTAGCAAATTTGATGCTTGTGTCTCATCTTTGGCAATTCACCATCTCCAAGATGAGATGAAGTTGAAATTATTTGAGCGAATTGCTGCTAGCCTCACTCAAGACGGCTGTTTTTGGAATGCAGATCCTACCTTACCAGAATCACCAGCCTTAGCAGAAGTTTACAAAGCAGCACGAGAGGAATGGGCAGTTCAACAGGGAATTAATTTGACAGAGATTCGCGCTAAACGTGCCACTAGCACTACTCAAGGTTACTCCAGCCAAGACCAGCTAGCTACTTTGGATGCTCATTTCCAAATGTTGAGCAAAGCTGGATTTAAGACAGTTGCAGTACCTTGGAAATATTATGGTCTAGCGGTATTTGGTGGCTGTTTGTGAAAATTTTAGGTTTTGGATGCCTAGATTTGAGATTCTCCTGTCTCCAATAGGCATTTATAGAATTAACAACTTGATAGTAACAAAACAGCAATAAATAATATTATTTCTGTTGATAAGAACTAATATATAAACTCAATAGGCCTGTAAAGGAAGTCTTGCTAACTTACACAAGGGTTTTGACTGAAACTTGCAGTAATTAAGCTGGCTTGGTGTTTTTATACAATATTTCCACATCATAAGTAGCCGTGAGGATACTATCAATCCTCTACAGACCTATCCAAAAATACAGAGTAGAAAATTTTCTTCAGACAAGAAACCAGGAACACGCGATTTGGATTCATTTTTCTGCTCCTTTCTCCAGTGGAGTTAAAGCCACTGTTTGCCATCACTTAGTTTCAAAAGGAGAATATCTTGGATGGCTCGAAATAAAAAGAAATCAGTCGGTTTCAAGCATGAGCAATCACCATACTCTAGATGCCCTATTTGTTGTATTATCCCACCCCATATACTAAAAAATGTCGTGGTGAATGGCAATCCCCAGCAGCGTACTTGGGCATTTCATACATTAAATATTTCGGCACAATTTTTAGGACGAAGAAATGTTGTAGGTAATATCTCGTTTGCGCCTTCTCCCGGTGAGAAACGCCGCACCATCTACGATGCGAAAAATGGGCAGCAACTTCCTGGTACGCTGGTGCGTGCTGAGGGCGATCCTCCCAGCAGCGATCCAACAGTGAATGAAGCCTATGATGCTGCTGGTGCTACTTATGACTTGTTTCATGAGATGTTCGATCGCAATTCTATTGATGATAAAGGACTACGTTTAGACTCCACCGTGCATTATGGTGTCAAATATGACAATGCCTTTTGGAACGGCGACCAAATGGTTTATGGTGATGGCGATGGAGAACTATTTCAACGCTTCACGAAATCAATTGATGTGATTGGGCATGAGTTAACTCACGGTATAACCCAGTACGAAGCAGGTTTACAGTATTATGGCGAACCTGGGGCACTGAATGAGTCATTTTCTGATGTCTTTGGTTCTTTGGTAAAACAAAAGACTAAAAATCAGACTGCACAAGAGGCAGATTGGCTGATTGGTGAAGGTCTTTTAGTACCGACTGTCAAAGGTGTTGCCCTCCGCTCCATGAAAACACCTGGAACAGCATACGATGACTCTGTAATGGGTAAAGATCCGCAACCTGCCCATATGAAAGATAAATATACTGGTACTGAAGATAATGCTGGGGTACATATCAACTCAGGAATCCCTAACTATGCCTTTTATCTAGCGGCTGTTGAGATTGGTGGCTATGCCTGGGAAAAAGCTGGCAAAATATGGTACATAGCTTTACGCGATCGCTTACGTCCTAATGCAGATTTTAAAAAAGCTGCCAACGTCACCATTCAAGTTGCTGGCGAACTCTACGGTAATGACAGTAATGAACAAAAAGCTGTGCGAAATGCTTGGCAAAAGGTAGGAGTTATTTAAAGTTAAAAGTGAGGAGTTAGGAGTTAGGAGGTTTTTCTTAACTTCTAACTTCTAACTCTTAACTTCTAACTTTTTAGATGTGTTGTTTGTTGTTGTTAAACTGGGAGTTGAGAACTATCATCTCCCAGTCTTAGTATGTATTTCAACTAAATAACACAACGGAGAGCAAAAAAATGCGGGTATCATTTGAACGCACGGGCGGCTTTGCTGGAATTACCAAGAAGACAACCGTTGATACAGATACTCTCCCGCCACATGAAGCTGCTACACTTCCCCAACTAGTGGAAGTTGCTGATTTATTTAGGCTACCGGAACTAATTACTTCGCCAAATCCCCAGAGCGATCGCTTTCAATATAAATTAACAGTAGAAGATAACGGCAAGCAGCATACAGTGACTGTCAGTGAGTCAGCATTGCCAGGAACCTTAAGACCCCTAATTGAATGGCTACAGACGATAGCACAGAAAAGGTAAAAAGTAAAAATAATTACTTATAAGTCTCTGAAGCCAAGTAAGTCGCTGAGAATAAATCAAACTAGATTAAGTAAACGTGAGTTCGATGAACCTCTCCCTCCCAACCTCCCTCTCCCACGGTGAAGGCAAAATGATAGTAACGTAATTCGTAATTATGAATTATTTAATTCACTTTTATTAGTTACTCTCAGGGTTGAGTTCGTTGATTTCTTTGCACTTAGCCTCTGCGGCTTGATATGCTGCCAGATAGTCTTGACCACCCAACATCACATCACCGTAATATTCATAAGGTGGATCGCCATAAATTGGCAATGGATCGTCTTCTGGATAATCTTCTTTTGATTCTTCAATGATGGCTTTCAGTTTTTTAAAAGTCAGACTATGTGCTGCAAAATACCAGATTTCTTGAGGATTTTTGTTCAGGTAAGGTAACGTGGGATCGATAATCCGAACATCAGAGGCGTCGTCTAGCTCAATCCAACTGTGTTCGATCGGTCTATATGGCTTCCCAGCAAAAGCTAAAAATCCCTGAATATACCTTGCTCCCTTTGTAGATAATGCTGCTTTATAAGCATTATCAAAGGGAGTGCTAGGTCTGCTGTTTATCTGTTCAGCAATTTTGATTGACAGCGTTTCATCCAATAGTTTGTTCATCAATAGCAAGGATTAGAGCAGCCATAAAAATATATTACCACTACGACTTACCATTTTGCTTAGGCATTGGGAGTTGGTTATTCACTAATGACAAATGACAAATGACAAACTCTACTTTATGCTAATCACCATCTGTAAGTTCATTAACAAGTCGCTTGAAGTGTAGGGCTTGGACAAAAGGGTTTTGACACTATTACCAAGGTTTTTAATCATTTCATGATTGGAGGCTAATCCACTAACACCAATAATTTTGATATCTGGATTAATTTTTTTCAATACATTGATAGTTGTTGGGCCATCCATATATGGCATCATCATATCAACCAACACCACACTAATTTCTTGTTGATGTTTTGTATATAGTGCGATCGCATCAATACCATCACTAGCCACTAAAACTTTATAAGCATTTTGTTCTAACCAGGTTTGAGTAACCTCTCGAATTGAATCTTCATCATCAACAACGAGAATTAATTCTCCATGTCCTGCTGGTAATTCCTGATATCTAGCTAATTTACTATCTGCTTCGATTGTTTGCGTTACGGGTAAGCAAACTTGAAACTCTGTACCTTTGCCCACTTCACTAACTACATTTACAAAACCGCTGTGGCTTTTGATAATGCCAAGGACTGTTGAAAGACCAAGCCCTGTACCTTTACCTACTTCTTTTGTTGTGAAAAATGGCTCAAAAATTCTATCTATTATTTCTTTTTTAATTCCTATACCTGTATCGCGCACGGTAATCATCACATAAGAACCCGCCTTAGCATCAATATTCATTCGGGCATAATGGCTATCAACCCAGAAATTCTTCGCAGAAATCTTGAGGATACCGCCATGAGGCATAGCATCACGAGCATTAATGCAGAGGTTCATCAGTACTTGGTGTATTTGAGTTGCATCACCAAAGACATCCCACAGGTTTTGCCCAGGAACATCAATGTGGATTTCAATAGCTCTGGAAAATGTTTGCTTAACAATATTTTCGATTTCTAAAATTGAATTCCGTATCTGTAAAGTTTTAAAGTTACCTACAGATCCGCGGGAAAACCATAGCACTTGTTTAACTAAATCTGCTGCACGTTTAATATTTGTTTCCATAATTGTCAGCCATTTCTGACTTGTTTCATCCGGCAGCTTTGCCTCTAAAAGTTGTACTGTCATCATTATCGGCGTCAGTGCATTGTTGAGATCATGGGCGATGCCACTTGCTAGAGTGCCAAGACTCTCCATCCGTTGGGCCCGGAGAAACTGGGCTTCAAGTTGCTTTTTCTCTGTGATGTCGGAGTTGACAATCAGGATGGATTTGGCTTGCCCACGATCGTCATTCACTAGTGTCCAGCGACTAGCAACAATGATTTCTTTGCCTTGTTTTGTGACTTGATATAACTCACCTTCCCACGCACCACTCTCAGCTAAAGTTTCTTGGATGTTTTTCAATTGCCAAAAACTTTGCTTTTGATAAAAAAGCTGATTAGCATTCTTGTCCACTACTTCTTCTGCCATCCAACCGTAGAGATGTTCAGCCCCTTGATTCCAAAATTGAATTTGGTTAATCAAATTTTGAACGATAATCGCATCTGTGGTGATGTTAAGCAAAGCAGCTTGCTCGCGGATTTTCTGTTCTGCATCTTTGCGTTCCCGTAGCGCAGCTTGCTGTTCGGTAATATCAATTACAAAGCCCGCCATTCGAGCAACTTTACCTGTAAAGTCTAAAAAGATATACCCATTGTTCTCAACTGTGATATAACTGCCATCTTTACGACATACACGAAATTCAAGATGGAATCGCTCTTTTGTGGCTAAAACGCGGTTAACCTCTTTTTTAAAGAAACTGCGATCGTCAGGATGAATCAATTCTAACCAGCGGTTCAAACCTCCCAACATTTCAGACATAGAGTAACCTAATATTCGCTCTACATTGCCATCATATTTAATCTCATTGGTATGCAAGTGCCAGTCGTAGAGAATCTGACCACTTGCTTGAATTAGTGCTTGATAGCGATTGTTCCACTCATCTAATGCATCTGAATGACATCGTAGTTTTTCCTCTACCCGCTGGCGCTCCAAGATTTCGATCTCTAAACGCTTATTTTGCTCTGTGAGTTTTTTTGTGAGGTTCCGTAAACGTAAATGGGTATTTATCCTAGCTAAAACCTCTTGAGATTCTAAAGGTTTGGTAATGTAATCTACAGCCCCAAGATTCAAACCTTTAACTTTATCTACCTTGTCACTCATGGCAGTTATAAATATTACAGGAATATCTTGAGTGGCTGGATTTTTTTTCAAAAGTCTACAAGTCTCAAAACCGTCGATTCCTGGCATTAATACATCCAGTAAAATCAAGTCAGGTGAAGCATATTCTGCCATATAAACGGCACTTTGCCCATCTTCAGATACTAAAACTTGAAAACTGTAATAATCTAAAAAGTCAAATAATACTTGTAAATTAACAGGAGTATCATCGACTATTAAAATAATAGGTTTTTCATTTGTATTAACATTCATACTTGCCTCTTATTAAATTTATTTAAAAACTTCTATAATTGATTTTGATTTTTATTGAAAATAAAATCTTTAAAATACTTACGTAAAACTACAGGTGGTAGGGGCAATTCATAAATTACTCCTATCTAAAAATCAGGGTTTCAGCTATTGTTTGCGTAACTTCTGTTTTAGCAACTTGATGAATATGTGTGGCAGATAGCACTCGATCGCCTACTTGTTGGAATGGCAAAAATAATTTTGCTATTTAAGATATTTCTTGGCTGATTTGAGATACAATACTTTCTGCCAATTTTTTTAGATACACACAAATTTTAGACTTAAATTAAAAATATTTTATTAAATAAAAGTAAACTATTTCCACAAAATAGCGGTTTCCAAGTGATGAAGTATATATAACAATCTTGAAGCATTCGTGAAAAACAAGATCCTCGGTAACTTTTACGAAGTCGGGGATCTACGGGTTGCAACTCTCACAAATCAAATACTAGTCCTATATACCTCATTTTTATTAGAAAAAGCTATATAGCGATCGCACTTTTATTCTCTTTCCAAAAACAAATATATATATGGAAAAGTTAAGGGCGCACAGCTAGCTGCGCGCCCTTACCATGTTTATCTATAAAAATCTATGGGGTTGTGGAAGGATCGAGTTTTAGCCGAGCCGTTTTGGGGTGACAAGGGCTTCCCCAACAAACCTGTCCAGAAGGCATATTAGTAAAAACACTACTCCGAGCGCCAATTACAGCATTAGCCCCGATTTGCACTCCTGGCCCAACAAAACAATCTGCCGCTACCCATGCACCATTTTCAATGGTGATACTCGCTGTTTTCAACCCAAAGGCAGGATCTTGGAGATCGTGAGTACCAGTACACAGGTAACTTTTTTGGGAAACTACGCAATGTTCGCCGACTTCGATCCGATCGAGGCTATATAAAACTACGTTATCTCCAATCCAACTGTAGTTACCAATGGTAACTTTCCAGGGGTAGGTAAAGCGGGCTGTGGGTCGAATTAATACACCTTTGCCGATACGAGCGCCAAATAATCGTAACAAAGCACAACGTAGAATATTTAACGGTTGAGGAGTGAGAGGAAAGGCGATCGCTTGTACAAACCACCATAATAAAACATACCAACTTGGACGCCCCCGGTCAAACCAAGATTGGTCATATTTGCGTAAATCTACGAAAGGTTGGTCATTAGTCATTGTTAGGAATCAATGGTCAATAGCTTTGCTTCTGCTTCTGTCCTCCCCTGCTCCCCTGCTTCCTCCTTCGGCGTAATTGCAGTATTTAAGTGACCACCACAGTTGCGTAATTCGTAAAGTTTAACGCCAATTTGATATTCATATTGACTGAGTAAACGTGCATAGATATATCCTGCTTTGCCATCTAAAAAACCGCGTTGAATTATATAAAATAAAACAAATCGCAAAATGGGTTTAAATGGTAGGTGTACCCAGACTTTTTTCAAAAATCTTTTGCGTTGTACGGCATCACCAAATAGATTAGCGCCGATAGTACCGCTATCATCTTTACCTGTAAGAATATTAAAATAAACTCTGGCTTCCCAGTTGGAATATCTATTGTGCCGTTCTAACCAGTGGTAAAGGTCGCGGAAGTCTTCGTGGAGCATATCATTTTTGAGATACCCAACTTTTCCTTGCAAAATCACGTGTTCGTGAACTTCGTTATCACCAGTATTAGGAATATCTTCTGTATTTAGATTTTCGTAGCGACCTTTTTTATGTTGAAATAAACGTAGATTCCAATCAGGATATTTACCGCCATAACGAATCCATTTTCCTAAGAAAAATACGCGGCGGTTGAGATAATAACCTGTATATTCATCATTTTGAATTGCTTGCTCAATTTCTGACCAAAGTTCGGGGGTGATGCGCTCATCACAATCTACAATTAGCACCCATTCATTACGAAAAGGCAAATTATCTAAAGACCAATTTTTCTTTTTAGGCCAGCGTCCATTGAAGTTGAATTGTACGACATTTACACCGTAACTTTTAGCAATCTCAATGCTGTTGTCGGTACTTTGAGAATCTACTACAAATATTTCATCTGCTCTGCTGAGGCTAGTAAGGCAAGCAGGCAAGTTAGCTTGTTCGTTTTTTGCCGGAATTAGTACTGAAACTGGTATTTTAGATGACATATATTTAGGAGTTAGGAGTTAGGAGTTAGAAGTTAGGAGTCAGAATGGACTGGAATACGATTGCGGACTTTAAACCTTTTTCAAATTGTAGATTTGAAGGTCTACAATCAGGTAGTAGTTGAATCCCTAACAGAAAAGCATTCTGAATTCTGAATTCTGAATTCTCCATTCTTCTTTATTTCTTATTTGATGTAGATAAAAGACCCTGAATAGCAGCATTTAAGTAACCAATCTGACCGTAAGCATACACCAGTTTGTCAAACCGTTCTGCTGGATCGGAGAAATACTTTAAAGCTTTATATAAGCCTCGCACAAACCGTTCGCTACCTCGCTGTAATTGAGCGATCCCAGCTTTACCAGCCAGTTGTTCTCGATAGCATTCACTGATACCCTGCCACCAGCCCCGGTTTAAAAACCAGGAGCGTTGGAGGCGTTCTGGGGCTACATTGTGAGCGACGAGTGCTTCGGGAAGATAAGCGACTTGCCAACCACGCTGTAGGGCGAATTCGGTCATTTGCAGTTCTTCGTTAGATAATAAATTTTTCCCCACTCTACCAAGATGAGGATCGAAACCGCCAATTTCTTCTAAGAAACTGCGGCGGATGGAATAATTTAAGCCTCTGGGTGTTAAGCCAGGTTGCTCAATGTAAATGTTACTGTCACCTAAGTCGTATGCACCCAAATTTGCAGCTAGCCCTGGAGATAGCCATCGTGGTTGTTGAATTCCTGGGGGCCACAGGAGAGTGACTTTGCCACCTGCGATCGCTAGCTTAGAATTATTGTAATAGGCAGAATATAAAACTTGTAGCCAGCCTTTACTGGCAACGGCATCGTCATCCAAATAAGCAAGAATATCACCACTGGCTACCTTTGCACCCGTGTTACGGGCGACAGATAAACCAATGGTGGGTTCAAAAACATACTTCAAGCGCGGATCGTAGGTTCTTTGTTCTACAACCTCACGAGTGCGATCGCTAGATCCATTATCAACTATCACAATTTCAAATTCAGCAGCAAAATCCTGTGCTAAAAGACTATCAATTGCAGCCCCTAAATAGGTATCTCGATTGTGAGTACAGATAATGGCAGAGATTTGGATGTCTGGCATAGATTTAATTTTGGATTTGAGATTTGGGGCTTTCCTACGGAATGCTACGCTCAGTCGAACGATTTTAGATTAAAATCTTAAATCCAACGCTATAACTGCTGAGAGTTAATCTAAACCAAAAGTTACCGACCTACCAACCGAGTTTCTTCGGAAATAATCTTTAAAACTTTACGTTTGTTGAATATGACTGTGTAAAACTACAAGAGTTTGCGCCAGTTGACTCAGGCGAGTTTCCAAAGATTGCTTGCGCCCTAACAGTTGACGTAACTTTTGGTAACGAGCGATCGCCATACTAACATTGGGAACCTGATCTGGTGGACATGGACGCGACCAAACTTTACCAGTATCGTCTACACCACAGAGGCGATAGCCAGTAATAGATGATTGATAAGATACTTTTCCACCAGTGGCACAAATTTCTTCTACGTAGTTCATCAGGCGGTCAACTTCTGCATGGCGCAGTGTCGCAGTTCCTCCTGGTTCTGGTTCGGTGGGATTGGATTCTAACCAGCCATTCACAATTGGCCCTTCTAAGTAAATATCCTGAATTTGTTTCAAAATATTTTGCAATTCTATCTGCCAACCGCCGACAGTTTCCTGAATTTCTTGCAATAGATTCATCGCCAATGCTGGATTCGCACCGTGGCGATGGCTACTAAAGGTCGGAGTTTTCAACTTGGGTAGGCTGGGTGTTTTGTTACCATTCTCTTCTGCTTGAAAGGTTTGCACAGATTCATGGTGAGGAAAGAAATTTTGGTCAGAAGGATAATTGTTCTCAGCATTTACATTTAAATCAACTGTTTGTCCTTGTGACTTTACTTCCCCATCTTGAGAGGATGGAATTTGTGTACTTTCTGTAGGTTCGTTAGCTCCGACGCTGATTCTAAAGGAGAAAGGTCGTTTTGTTGTCGAATCAGTTGTTTCGGCAGTAGAGGCAGTGCCGCGATTCCCTAAATCGTGTAGAGTTGCTTCAATGCGTTTTAAGCCTGCGTTCATAAAGACATCCTAAAGTTTGCTGTCCCCAGTAGTATTGAATAATTAAGAATGGGGTAGTTGGGATTTTTGGCTTTTGCCACTTGTAACATCTAATGATGTTGGTGCTAATTTTATCCCTTAAAAGTTATTTGAAACAAAAAATCTCACCCATGAAGTAAAAATGTGGCGATCGATTGTAACCGTGGGTATGTAGAGGAGGCAGGAGATTGGAATTTACGTCTGATGTGAATTAGAAACACCGCTTATTCTATAAGGGTTTCTAGATTCACTCAAAATCATAGTTTTGGGATTACCTATGAAATTACAAGGGTTTCAAAGCTTAATTCACATTAGGCGTAATTTATCTGTTGCTCTCAACCCCATCTAATTCCAATCTACAAAATCGTAGATTTTGGTGAAGGACTTAAACCGCAATCTCACTTGCAATAATAACCACAGGAGGCGACGGCAATATTCCTTCTGCCTCCTGCCTTCTGCCTCCTGCCTCTCTTGTTAAAATACTCAGTAAAAAACTTTGGGTAAAATCATCTTAGTAACAGGGCCAGCACGATCTGGTAAAAGTGAATGGGCAGAAACTTTAGCTATGCAATCAGGAAAAGCAGTTATTTATATAGCAACAGCTACCGATAACCCAGATGACCAAGAGTGGCACCAACGCATTTTAGAACACCAAGAACGTCGTCCCCAAGACTGGGTAACTCTATCTGTACCTGTGGAACTGTCTGCTACCCTCGCTGATGCCAAACCCTATACTTGCCTTTTAGTTGATTCTTTAGGGACTTGGGTTGCTAATCTCCTAGAAGAGGATGAATCTAGCTGGGAAAATACCCTTACAGAGTTTTTAGAGACGGTGGAATTGGTTGCTGCTGATATGCTGTTTGTAGCAGAAGAAGTGGGTTGGGGTGTGATCCCAGCTTATCCCCTGGGAAGGGCGTTCCGCGATCGCCTCGGTTCTTTAGTGAGACAGCTAGCAACACTTAGCGAAACTGTTTATTTAGTGACTGGCGGCCATGTTCTCAATCTCAGCATCCTTGGTTCGCCATTGCCAAATAGAGCTGATGCTGGAACATTCAGAAGTCAAGATTCTTAACTGTTGATTCAAATTAATCCCAAATCCCAAATCTAAAATCTAGAATTGTAATATGGCAACCAAACAAGAAGTTAAAGGATACCTTGCCTACTGGTTTCAGTTGGGTAAGAGAGTGATTACGGGCAACGGTAAGGCAAGCTTTTTGCCCCAATCGGTGCTAAATGGCGATCGCTATAGTCAAGAATTTGAAGAATGCTGGCAAAAAATTATTTCACCGGAATCGGGTGATTGTTACCTTGAGGGTACATACGAAACTATTGCTGAATTGTTGACACCAGTATGGAATCTGCTACCTTGCAGCCGATGCAGTATGCCAGTAGCCGCGCGAAACGTCGGGATGCCAGCGTTGTTATGTCCCTGCAATGATTTACCTAACTGGCCAAATACTGAATTGCCAGCACCGCGAGAGCCAATTAAAACTCAAGACCAACTCCAAATAATTCGCGATCGGCTCGTAAAGAATATTACATAAAAAATTGCTATGGGATTTCCAAATAAAAAAATATCCCACAGTTAACAGTCAGCAACTTCAAGCGGGATAATTTATTTCTTGGAGTTTTCTATAAAACCAATCGCAACTTCAACAACTGTCGAAAAACCAATCTGCTCAATTTCTCAAAAACGCAGGTCTAAAACTCTTTCCACCAGGATAGAGTTAAGACCTGCGTTTTTTTTAGTTGCAGTAGGTTCGTTGTGGCAGGGTAGAATCTAACACGAAGGGATTTTCATTACCTTGGGGTGTTTTAGCGATCGCATGACTGCGTGCTACCTCACCAGCATCAATTGGATCGTCTGCTTGCCACTTACAGAGAGTATTCTTTTGTGCTTCAAAGAAGCTTGCATTTGCCAGTTCTGGGTAGACTGTGCGGAAATAGAAAATTACCCGAGCAATATCTCCTTTTTTCGCCTCCCGTGGTTCAAAGAATCCTCGTTTGAATTCACTGTATTTGTCAATATCCTGCGGACTTGGTTGGAAACTTAGTTCATCATCATCGAGATACCAAGACGTAGTTTGATTATCAGGAATATCTCCAAATGGAAAGTTGGCGCGATCGCTGTTAATTTCTATCCGTGAAGCAAAGAGGTTATGCAAATCGCTTTTTGCTGGGCCTTCAGCTCCCACGCTCTGCGGCCAAACGTGTTCAGCATTGATTCTGTGTCGTGCTGCTTCCTCTCTAGGTTTATCTGAATTTGGGTCGAGCGGAACACTGTAACCAGCGTAGATGTCCGTTATTATACCGCCTTGGTTATCTATTTTGGTGTAGAGTAAATCACGGGCGCTACCATATCCGAGGCTAGCACGAGGGGAGTAAAGGCTATCTAGTTTTTCTAGTAAATCGTCTCCTGTGACACCAGAAAGAATTGTGCCTGGTGTAACTGGTGGTTCAGGACTGCTAACTGGGACTGATGGAATGGGAGTAGTCTCACCAATCGCTGATAGAGTAAATCGAGCAATTACAGGGTCGTGATCGCTGACTGCTCTAGAAATCCCTGCGTTAACGTGAACAGCATTGATCTCAGGATTTCCATTGTTAAACAAATTTGGGGTAATCAGGATTTGGTCAATTTGTTCCTTATTCCCTTGAAAGACATAAGAGAAGCGGTCATCTTGAGGAATTTTGTTTACCAAATTTTTCAGCTGATTTCCTTCAAGGATTTTAATCGGCTGGGAGTCTGGAGTATCGTTTAGATCGCCAAGAACGACAATATTTGCATTTGGGTCAGTAGTTAAGCGATTTTCGACAAATTTGTTCACAATTGTTGCTTGCTGTATCCGCTGCCGATTGGAAGCTGCTCCTCCACTTTTAGACGCAAAGTGATTGTTTATCAAGGCGATCGGAATATCATTGAAAGTAAATTCACCCACTAAAGGTTTCCGACTGTTTAAAAAAGCTGGATCGTCCGCAAAGCGTTCAAGCTTTTGTAGCTTAACTCGTTGAGGATTGAACAAAAAGCCTACCCGAATATTGCCACCTGGTTGGCCTCCATCAAGTCCGTTCTGAGGAGGAATTTCCCGATATTCATAGGCTGGGCCTCCTACAGATTGGATAGAACTGATGAGAGTGTCAGCTGTCAGAGTAGCATCAACTACAGAACTTAACTCAGCTCCATCATTGTCTTGTACTTCTTGCAAAGCAATAATGTCTGGTTTTTCAAGATTAGTAACAATCTGATTTGCCAAAGCTGTAAACTTACCGTTTTTTACATCATCATCGACGTTTCTGGGAGACCTATCATCAACCTTAGAGACGTTTTCCTTTTTAGGATCGAGGTTTTCGACGTTAAAGGTGGTAATTGTTAATTGCGTAGGACTTCCTACTAAAGATGTAACTTGTACACCATGAGCGATTCCTGAAGGAAGCCAGAATACAAGAAAAACGATAAAACATAGTGCGTACAAGATTTTTCGGAAAGAACTCATGAACATTCTCCTTAATTGCAAATAGAGACTTAACTCAGTTGGAGCGCCATTCCGAAGATATGAGAAGCAAAGAAATTGAAGTTTTTCTCAAGCCATTTGACTAAGAAAAACAAGCAAAACAATCTATCTGTTTCAGTCAAAAATCAACTATTGAGTGCAAGCTTATGTTTGTATTAAGAGATGTACTTCGATTCCCAAGAAGAAGTCATAACACAACCAATAATACAGCAGTCATTTGGTATTTATCAACTTATTATCTAGTCACTTGCGGATACTAAATTGTGAGAAGAACATTGCGAGAATAACTAGTAACAAATGCTTTATGCTCCTCAAGAGTGCTGAGTGGGGAATCTTACTTTTTTATTCAGGACTGAGAACGGGCTAAATGCCCCGCCAACGGAACTCGGAACTGTTTTGTCCCATACCCAATGCTCAAATTCCTAAATATTTTGCTTAATAACCGTGCCACTATAGAAAATAGAGCTGCAAATTGAGCAATAGGAAGACTAAAGAACACTGTGCAGATAACATTCTTAGGGACGAGTTCCGGTGTACCCACGCGATCGCGCAATGTTTCCAGTGTCGCTCTGAGATTACCCCAAAGAGCAGAACTGTGGTTATTCGATTGTGGCGAAGGTACTCAGCATCAAATTATGCGGAGTGAACTGAAAATCAGTCAACTCTCCCGAATTTTTATCACCCACATGCACGGCGACCACATCTTTGGCTTGATGGGACTTCTTGCTACTTGCGGCTTGGCTGGCAATGTGGAACGAATTGATATCTATGGCCCACCTGGATTAAATGATTACATTCAATCAGCCTCACGTTATTCCTACACGCATTTTTCTTACCCAATCAAAGTTCACGCCATCCGTCCAGGGATAATTTATGAAGACGATGACTTCACCGTTAGCTGCGGTAATTTGCATCATCGGATTACAGCTTTTGGCTACCGCGTAGCCGAAAAAGACCGAGCCGGACGCTTTGATGTGGAAAAAGCTAAGGCGTTGCAAATTCCTCCTGGTCGGGTTTACGGTCAACTCAAGCGGGGTGAAACAGTTACCCTTACAGACGGACGGGTGATTGATGGCACTCAATTGTGCGGCCCTACAGAAATTGGTCGAAAGATTGCCTATTGTACAGACACAATTTATTGTGATGGTGCAGTGGAATTAGCTCATGATGTCGATGTATTAATTCACGAAGCAACCTTTGCCCATCAAGATGCAGATATGGCTTTCCAGCGGTTACATTCCACAACCACAATGGCAGCGCAAACAGCTTTAGCTGCTGGGGCGCATCGACTGATTATGAGTCATTTCAGTCCCCGCTATGCTCCCGGAAATACTTTAGAGTTGAAGGATCTCCTCAAAGAAGCTCGTGCTATTTTTCCCCGTACTGATATGGCTTACGATTTTATGATTCATGAAGTACCCAGACGACGGGAAGTAGAGTTAACCAAGGTAGGCGTTTAAATTTTGGACTTTCCTGCGGAACCTACGCGTAGCTTGCTTCCCCGGAAGGGTACGGCTACGCTCAGTCTAACGATTTTAGATTTTAGATTTTCTATTGAACGCTTCTAATCTAAAATCTAAAATTAACCAGGTTTTATCTTAGATTTTAATAGTCTCAATCATAAAATCAAGCAAATAAACAGTAGCTTCTTTTTACAAGTAAGTTAATTATTTAACCAAGAATTTACTGTTAACTATAGGACTAGTATTTGATTTCTGAAAAAACTCCGTACATCTGGAGAGATAG